>JAFLJX010000052.1 GCA_022712785.1 Mycoplasmatota bacterium
ATAAATATAATTGTTCACAATTAGTATGGTGTGCATATAAAGAAACTGCAGGTATAAAACTTGATTCAAATGGTGGATTTGCTGTTTATCCGAATAATATCAAAAACTCATCAAAAACTAAAGAGATTTTTACACAATAAATGATAAAAAAAATATTTACCATTATATTACTTATTATTATTGTTATAACATTATCAGCATGTAAAATTTCAAAAAAATATAAAGATGAGTATAAATATATCTATTTGTTTAGTACAACAATGACAGAAAATTCTTCAAAAATAAAATTTATTACTGAAAATGGCAATATATCAAATGAGATAATATTAAACAAGACAGATTTTGTTAGTTTAGGTAAAGATAATAATAATTTATACTTATTTGGTATTGATCAAAATGAGAGAACCGAAATTAATTATACTAACTTTGATATAAAATACATTGATATTTCGAATATATACACGAATAGTGGACAAATTTGTTCAGGGAGAGTAGATAATATTATATCAGTGAAAGATAATGAAGTCGCATATCTAATAAATAGTGGAGTAGACGAAAACCATTATACCTATTTTTTGAGTTTTAGAGATAAATGTTATGAAATTCCTATCTTAGTTGATTTTTACTATTTTAATGAAGAAAGCAATAAGTTTGGATTTTTTGGTTCAAAAGAACTTTTTAGTTCAAGTAAGTTAAACGAAACAAACGCTAATAGTTTTGATTATTATACCGTTGATATAATGAATCAAAAGATTGAACATATAAATATTGGGGGATTGGAAGAATATTTTCCTTATCATATTGCAGCTGGAGAAATTGAGATGTATACAAAAGGTGATGATGGATACATAATATATTCTGAATATAACTATAAATCATCTCAAAAGATTGAAATATCAAATAATCCAGTGAAAACTGTTTATTTAGTAAAAATCGATCTTAATACAGGCGTTATTATTAAAAAAAATGAAATTCAAATATTTTCTAAAAAAATGGTTGATGAGTTTTCATTAATTGGGAATCTTAGTCGTTACTTTATGTTTAAAGATGAAAAGTTATATTATTTTAACAATAGTGGATTAGAAGTTAAACTTGAAATATATAATTTAAATCTTCAGTTAGTTGATAAATTTAACTTACCAAAAATTTCTAATAATATATTTCCACATATTAACACTTTAAGAATTACGGATACTCATTTTTATTATACGTCTAAAGAGAATGGAGATTACTATCTGTTAATTTATGATATTTCTACTGGTAATCAAATTGATAAAATAGATTTAGATTTTGGTAGTTATAGAGGGCTATCGATATATGGGTTTGAAATTAGGAATTGATAGTGATTTTTTTATTACTTCAAATGAGAAAAAGGATTGATATAGTTATTAGCAGAAGTTCCTAAGAATCATATCTATAGAATTTCATAATAACTCATAGTTTTAAAACGAATCTGTATGGATATCTTATGATATCATGCAGGTTTTTTTGTTTTAACTGGGAAAAAAGTGATATAATTTACTTGATTGAATAATGGATTAGTATGGGTGAATAGCGAGTAAATATTGCAAGTTTCTAAAATTAACTCTATAAACTACACATTTATCACAAGTTTTTAAAGTAGCTTAAGTTCTATTTTTCAAAAAAAAGGTCGACCATAGTCTTCCTTTTCAAACTACAATACTTTGAAAATATGAAAGTTGTGCTATAAAGGTAAGATAATTATATGAATTAGACCAGGTTTAAATTTTGGATTGCTTTTTTATTTCACAATATTTATAATAAATGGCTGGATATAGTCTCCAAGCATGATAAACCCCAAGGTAGCAGGTTGCGTATGTCAACTCATTAGACTATTATAGATTCTATTTTATTCTTACTTGAATTTTTTTACTATAAGCATTCTATATGTAACAAAAAAGTTATTTATGTTCCTAAAATAAACAGTTCAAGTCCTATCTTTTTATCCAGTTGTCCTGTTTTAATTTTATAATCAATTTCTTCTAACTTAACTAAATGTTTTTTAACGGTATTCATATTTACCATTTTGGCATTCTTTATCATATAGTACGCTCTACCGCTACTACAGTTGTAATACTTAGCTATTTCAGATTGATCTTTATTATCTTTAAGAAGTAATTTTACATGTAATATCTCACGGTATTTATTAACTAGAATTCCTAATATTCTTAATGGGTCTTCGCTATGTTGAACAAGATCGTTATATATTTCTAATGCTTTTGATTGTTTATTCTCTAATATGTTATTAGTAATTTCATAGACGTTGTCTTCGACGTTTTTTGTAATCACTTTTTTTATAGTTTCTAAATCAATATAATCCATATCGTCAGCATATAAGATTAACTTCTTCATTTCATTTACTGCTACTTCTGTATTATGTTCTATTCTTTTTAAGAATTCTTCAAGCGCAGGTCTTTCAATCTTTATATTATTTTTACCTAATTGTCTTCTAACCCAACTAGCTAAATCAACTTGTTTCATCGGATCACATTTTATAATAATCGCTTTATTTTTAACTACTTTCGTTATTGCTTTTCTTTCATCAAGTTTAGTATAAGGCGCAGTCAGTATTAGTATAGTTTCTTCTACTGGGTTTTCTATGTATCTTGATAATGCATCTAAATCATGTTTAATTTCTTTTTTAATCTTTTCGTTAGTAAGAAAATAACAATTTTTAATAATTATAACTTTCTTATCTGACATGAAAGGTATTGTTTGAGCATCATTTACTGCATTTTTTACATTAGTTTCTTCAGCATCGTAAACAGTAACGTTGAATTCATCAACGTTTAATTTATTAATAACTTGGTTTCTTTTACTTTTTATTATAAAAGTATCTGGACCATGAAATAAGTATATTTGTTTTTCCATAAAAACACCTCTTATTTATTATAGCACAATCATTATGGGCTGTGAATTCTTTTATACTCTTTTCCGAAGATATAATAAACTTCGATTGTACCACTTAAATCTGTTCTATAAACAGGTATTGACATTTCTTGGTATCTTTTCATCACTTCACTGTGAGGGTGGCCGTGAATGTTATTTGAGTATGATATAGTGAAAGCAGTTTTTGGGTTAACACTTTCTAAAAACTGTTGAGTACTTGAAGTTTTACTCCCATGGTGTGGTACTTTTAAATAATCAATATCTAAATCATATTTACTAATAAAAGATATCTCCCTGGACTTCTCAATATCGCCTGTGAATAAGTAGTGCTTGTTGCTAATATATAAGCTCATTACAATACTGTTGTTATTTTCATTTTGTTGATTATAAATAAAAGGATAAATAAACATTGATATAGAACCGCAGGATATTGTTCTATCTTCGTATTTTTTAACATTATTCTTTGAAATCAATATTTCTACATTAAATTCTTCCAATATGTCAGAAGCCTCACCATAATGATCACTGTGAAAGTGTGAAATTATTAAATAATTCAATTTTCTAATATTTTTTCCTTTCATATAATTAATAACTGAATCGTAGTCATCATGTTCCCCGGTATCAATCAAAATATTACATTGATTAAAGGAATCCAAAATAAGTGTGCTATCTCCATAAATATCAATAAATGAAACACTTTTCATTGGGTTAATATTAGGAGTTATATAGATAAATATTAATAGTAAAAATATATATAAAAGCCTGGTTTTTATCCTTGAATTAATCTCTAATGATACTAAAAATATAAACATTAAAAAGTAGTATATGATGATATAAATATCATTTGGAAAATAAAACTTAAAAACTAGAATATTTATCCCTGAAACATAGTCCAAAATTCTTTCAAATATCAATATAAAAATATAGTTAATTTTATCAAAAAATGGAAGAATAAATGATATGTAGCTTAGGGGTAATATTATATAAGATACAAACATTAAAAAGAAAATATTTAAGATTAATGTTAGTACATTTATTTGGTAGTTTAATTTTAGTATGATTGGAATAGTAACTAAAAAAGCTATAAATGATAGAAGAAATAATTGATATACTTTTGAGTCTTTATTTAGAATACTACTTGATATAAGTATAGTATAAGTAACTAAAAAACTTAATAAGAACCCAGCATCATAGTAGTAATATGGTCTTATGAATAACAAAATAATAAAGATTATAGAGAGAATATCAAGTGTTGAAAAGCGAAGATTATACCTCTTATTTATTACCAATAAAACATACATAATTGAAGCTCTTGAAACCGATGGTGAAAAGGAAGTAATGACTAGATAAGTTATTAGAATAGTCATTATTAAGTTTTGAGACTTTGTTTCATTTAATCTTGTTTTCCCTAACAAGAAATTTAAAGCCAACACAAGCATAGCAATATGCAACCCACTTACTGCGAATAAGTGACTTATACCTGTTTTGTTTATTTGTTCTCTTACTTCTAGATCTATATCTTCCTTATCTGCTAGAATAAATGTTTTAATATAACCTCCTGATAATGGTAGGCTTTTATCAATATATTTCCCAATTTTGTATGGAATTAAGAATAAAGAAAATGATGATTCAATATACTCTACTTCTTTTGCGAATATAGTATATTTGATACCTTGGGATTTTAAATAATTGTTATAGTCAAATGTATTAGGTATTGTGCTTTTTGGAGGAACTTCTATATCACCTCTTATGATTAATTTGTCTCCAGGTTTAATTACTAAATCTTCATCAAAATATACTTTAATATATTCAGTATTTATTTTTCCTAAAAAACTGGTATATGTGTCTACTTTTATATCATTCACAACAGTGACATTATATGAATCTAATTCGCTTACTCTTTGTATATTAAATATTAATAAACTTATGGTGTAAATTATTAAAACAAAAATAGTGATTTTGAATAAATTTTTATGTACTTTATATACATATATGATATATGGTACTAAGAGAATTAAATACCATAAACTATTCATTATTAATATATAAATAACTATAAATATAGAAACATATAAATATCTATTTCTATACTGTAATAAGATCTTTAATTTCATTATACGTTGATTCCCCTATACCTGTAACATTCATAATATCTTCAACACTTTCAAAGAAGCCTACTTCTGTTCTATAGTCAATTATACTTTGTGCAGTTGAAGGACCAATTCCTGGGAGAGTATCTAGTAATTGTAAAGATGCACTATTTATATTGATAACTCCCTGTGAAGGATCATCAACTACTTCAGATATAATTGGATAGTTATCTTCGTATGATGGAATATAAACTACTTGCTGATCATGCAACTTAAGGGATAGATTAATCGCTAATGTATCAGCTTTACTCGTAGTTCCTCCTGCCAATTTAAGTAACTGAAATAGTCTATAGTTCACTAACACTTTGTACACTCCAGGATTCTTAACATGACCTTTAATGTCGATGTACATATATTCTGGTATGTCTTCAGGTTGAACATTATTATTAGTTGGCTCAAATTCTATTTTTTGTTTTTCTTCTCCACCTACTGGAATAAAGATAATACCTAAGATTAAAATAACAAATATGGTGACATATATATAATATCTTTTTATTAATTCCTTCATCTTTTTCACCTCTAAAATATAATACTTATTATCACTGTAATATTCTTCAATATTTTTTATAAAAATGTTATAATAGTACTAAACATATAAAAATATTATAAATACCGGAGGTTATATATTATGAGAGCATCATACTCAGAAATTAAGGACAATGCAAAAAGTTCAATGAAAGGGCATATGGGTGAAGCTATTTTAGTTGCATTAATTTTACCAATAGCTTTTTCAATGATAGGAAGTTTTCTAAATACCATTTTAGGAGTTATTCACTGGAGTATCCCTACTTTATTAGCTATGTTTATTAATGCGATTAGCACATATATTACATTGAGAATGATAATCAAGGTTGTTCGTCATAGGTCAGATAAAATATTCATTAACTTTCTAGGTTCAAAAAAAGGTATACTTAGTTCTATTGTATTTGCACTAATCACATTTTCTTTTGGATTAGTTTACATCATTATTTTCTGGGATTACTTTGTAGTAGCTTGGGATTTTATGATATTATTCCAAACTGATTTCTTTGCATCAGATGTAAACGCACTTGAAAATTGGGTTAATGGTTTATCAATAGAAGAACCATCAGCATTATCAATAATTATTTCTGCGTTATATTCAATTCTAATTATATTTATTACTGTTAGAATTTCGTTTACTGCTTATATTATTGCTGATTCAGACTTGAATATTTTAGAAGCATTAAAAAAATCATGGAAAATAACAAAAAGAAATTGGTGGAGAATCTTCTTCTTCCCACTTTCATTCATTCTATGGATTTCCGCAATTATCTTTTCTTTAGGATTAGCCATGATTTATGTTATTCCGTATATTACGATATCACAAGGAGCACTGTATGATGCTTTATTATCAGAAAGTGGAGAAGAAATCGATTCAGGAAATACTGAAAGTATCGTTAAAGAAGCTCTAACTGATGAAACAGCATTAGATGAAAAAGAAGATACTTTTGACAGAAAAGATCCTTTTGAAAATTATTATGAATGAACACTAACTAGTTACTGATTTATAGATTGCATCAAGGACACTGCATTACACAAAGGAGAATATATATTGTGTAATGCAGTGTCCTTTTCAATTTATTTTACTATCTTTATATATATATGTATTATTTGAGATGGTATCAATTCAAAATATAATTTGCATATATCACTTGACTATTATTTGAACAAGGTATACACTAAGAATATGTTAAGGCATGCATTAAGAAAAGGAGAATATTATGAAAAAATTGTTATTAGTATCATTATTTATATTTACATTATTATTATCATCATGTACTAACCAAGGCTATAAATATATAGATGGAAAAGTCAACATTGTAGCTACTACTACAATGATTGGGGATTTAGCACAAAATATCGGGGGAGAGTATGTTAGTGTTACTACATTAATGAATACCGGAGTTGACCCACATCTTTATCAACCTAAAGCAAGTGATACAAATGCTTTATTAGAAGCTGATTTAATTATTATTAATGGATTACATCTTGAGGGTCAAATGGGAGAAGTTTTAGAGAATGTTGATCAGGAAAAACTTCTTATAATAGGAGACTATCTTGATACCACAGATTTGTTGTATATTGACAGCCATACTGTTGATCCACATATTTGGTTCAATGTATTAAATTGGGAAAAAGCAGCACAAGCACTTGTTAATAAATTAATTGAAGTAGACAACGAAAACAAATCATCATATCAATCAATGGGAGATAATTATTTAGTTGAATTAAATGATTTACACCAATATGTAATTGATCGTGTTTCAGAACTTACTGAAAGTCAAAGGGTTCTTGTCACAGCGCATGATGCATTTAATTATTTTGGAAATACATATGGATTTGAAGTTTATGCTATTCAGGGTATTTCTACTGAAAGTGAAGCAAGCGTCAGTGACATAAGTACTTTGGCTCAA
>JAFLJX010000259.1 GCA_022712785.1 Mycoplasmatota bacterium
ATAGTTTCCATAATATCACCCAATTAACTTCTTAGCTTTACGAACATAATCAGTTACATGGATTTTACTAGTACATACATATGCACACAATCCACATTCAATACATTCGTTAGCTCTAAGTCCTTTCATTACGTCTTTGTCGTTTCTCTTAACTGCATTCATAATTTGTACAGGTTCTAAATGTGCAGGACAACTATAAACACAACTACCACATCTAACACATTGTTCTTCTTTATATTCAACATCTTTTAGGATTATCACAGAAGTTGTAGCTTTCGATACAATAACATCTCTAGTAGTAACACTAGTCCCCATCATCGGACCACCCATTACAATAACTACATTCTCCTCATCTTCTATAAAACCATCACATAAATCAATTAATTCTCTAACACTAGTTCCTACTCTAACATAGATGTTTTGAGGGAATTTAACAGCGTCCCCTGTTATTGTGAAGTGTCTTTTAGTCACAGGTAAATTATGTTTAATAGCTTCATACACACCAACTGTAGTTGATACATTGAATCCTATTACTCCATACTTAGTAGGAAGTTCTCCAGGAGGTATTCTAATACCTAATGCCTGTTCAAACATTTCTACTTCCCATCCTTGAGGATAGTAATTACCAAGCTTAACTACTTGAATATTTAAATGCGGAAATCTAACTTCAAGTACCTGAGTCAATACTTCATATAAAGGATTTCTCATAGACTTAATAGCTATTAGAGCATGATCAACACTTAGAGCTTGCATAATGTATGATAACCCTGTAATAACTTCTTCAGGATTCTCCAGTATTTGTCTATAATCACTACTTAAATATGGTTCACATTCAATAGCATTTACAACTATAGTATTAATTTTATCTCTAGTTCCAAGTTTAATATAAGTAGGGAATCCACTTCCCCCAAGACCAACTAAAGATTTTTGTTTTACAATTTCAACCATATCTGCCTGAGTTAACTTTTCAATAACACCATCAGGTCTATCAAATACAGATTCATGAGGAGTATCTAAGAAATCATTCTTAATCTCAATAACATCTATTTTTCTACCAGTACGGTGTAACTTCTTACTAATAGTTCCAATAGTCCCACTAACTGTCGCATGAATTGGTTGTTCAAAAAATCCACCATGTCTAACACCAATTTGTTGCCCAAATAATACATGGTCTCCTTCTTTCACACTCATTTCATATGTTTTACATCTGTTATTTTGCACAGATACAAATACCGAATTAGGCTCAAGATATCTCATTGTAGGTAAAGTCTTAGTTAACAACTTATAATCTTTAACTTTTTTTGATTTTTTTATCATATGTTCACGCCCTCTAATTTAAGATTATAAATTCTCTATTTTTTTTAATACGTCATCTTTTATTAATTTATTTTTGTTTTTAGAATCTTCTAAACTACTACCAAGAACCCCAATATAAATCTTTAATTTAGGTTCAGTTCCACTTGGTCTAAGGACAAACCAAGAACCATCTTTTAATGTATATTTCAAGACATTTGATTTAGGTAAATCGATTTTACTAGTTTTACCATCCTCATATTTTACACTTAAACTATAATCTTCAACTTTTACAACTTCTATACCGTTAACAGTTGTAGGTGCATTATTTCTAAAGTGCTCAATTATCTCTTTTATTTTATTAGCTCCAGCTACACCCTCAAGTACAACATTAACCAAATCTTCAATATAATACCCAAATTGTTTATATAAGAATAACAAATAGTCATATAATGTCAATCCATTATTTTTACCAATATTAGCAACTTCACTCAACAATAACAATGCCTGAATTGCATCTTTATCCCTAACAAAATCCTTAATAACATATCCATAACTTTCCTCATATCCAAACATAAATTCATAGTCAGTATCTTCTATTAATTTAGCTTGTTCACCAATAAATTTAAACCCAGTTAATGTTGAAGTTACATCCATCCCAAAGCTTTTTGCGATTACAGAACCTAATTTACTAGTAACTATTGTGTTATATACCATACCTTTTTTAGGTAAAGTTCCTTGTTCTTTTCTAGTTCTTAAAATATAGTCTACCAATATTGCACCAGTTTGATTACCAGTTAATAAAATATATTCACCATTATGTAAACAAGCAACACCTAGTCTATCAGCATCAGGATCTGTAGCTATTAAAATATCAGCATTTACTTCTTTACCCAATTTAATAGCATATTCGAATGCTTCCTTATTCTCAGGATTCGGGCTTGTCACAGTACCAAAATTAGGGTCAGGAACCATTTGTTCCTTAACAGGAGTAACTTTATATCCATTTCTAGTTAGTGCTTCTAATCCAAGCGTAGCACTAGTACCGTGAAGTGGAGTAAAGACTATTCTAATATTTTTTTCTTCATCTTTACGTAATTGAACAGTGTCAACTGCATCTAAATAAAGCTCATCTATTTCTTTTCCGATAACTACACTCATTCCATTTTCTAATAATTCATCATATGGAATAAAATCAATTTTAAAAACATCTTCAACACTTTCAACAATTTCAATAACTTTGTCAGCATAGGCTGGCACAAGTTGACAACCTTCTTCGTCATATATTTTATAACCGTTATATTTAGGTGGATTATGGCTTGCAGTTACTACAATCCCACCAATAGCATTTAACTCTCTAACCGCGAAACTCAACTCAGGAGTTGGTCTTAATTTATCAAACAAATAAGTCTTGATTCCAAAACTAGCTAGAACACTAGCACTTTCTTTTGCGAATTCAATACTTTTATTTCTATTATCATGAGCAATTACAACTCCTCTAGAAACACCCTTACCATACTTATCAAAAAGATATTTCCCAAAACCATAATTTGCTTTTCTTATTGTGTATTTATTCATTCTATTTATTCCTGCGCCAATAATCCCTCGCATTCCACCAGTTCCAAACTCTAGTGTTTTATAAAAAGCATCTTCAATGTCAGTTTCATTCATGCCTGCTAATTCATCCTTAAGTTCCTTATCTAAGCCGTTAAATCCCATCCATTTTTTATACTCAAGTTCGTACATCAACTATCACTCCATTCTTTCCAAAAAGACTGTGTCTATTATATAATAAAAAGACTATTTTTACAATCACAAATAGTCTTTTTTCTAATATTTCCCCACACTAAATAACTCTAATTATCTAACATCTAAATCTTTAATCCTTAACAAGATATTTCTTATAAGTAAGGTCAATTCCAATCGCCCCAAGAGGAGCACTAATTATTATAGCTAAAACCGCAAGAGCTAATATCAATTCTCCAGACTCAACACCTAGCGCTAAAGGTATTGCACCAATAGCTGCTTGAACTGTAGCTTTAGGTAAATATGAGATCCCTGCGAATAATCTTTCATGTTTATTAAGGTTTGTTTTAATTAAACTAATCATGACTCCACTAAATCTAAAAGTTAATCCGATACTTAGTAATACTAAAGCAAGTAACTCTGCATCAAGCGCAACACTAATATCAACAGCTGCCCAGACTAATACCAACAATACTAATTCAGCAAACACCCATAATTTGGAAAACTTTTCTCTTAATCTCAATGCTCTTTCTTCAGATTTATTTAAGAAGGTAATTCCTAAAACCATTATTGCAAGTAACCCTGAAATTGCTACATAGTCAGATACTAATTCTTCCAAAGAGAGAATGAAAAATGAAGCAGCTAAAATTATCAATACTTTAATAGTATCCCTAACTCTAAAATTTGCGAAAAATGCAGATAGTAAATACCCTGTAATTCCACCTAAAAGTACCCCAAGTATAATTGAAATAGGAACTACATATAAACTAGACAAACTAACATCTCCTGTTTGATACATACTGATAAATGCACTAAATAGTACAATAACATATATGTCATCAACACTGGCTGATGCCATTATTAAATGAGGTATCCTTTTTTTCTTGCCATAACCTTCATCCATTAACCTAATCATTTTAGGAACGACAACTGCCGGGCTTACT
>JAFLJX010000053.1 GCA_022712785.1 Mycoplasmatota bacterium
TAAATAAGCAAGATTAGTTTGCATTAACTCTAAATCTGCTTCTCTATTTAGTTTTGTGTCATTAATTTGTTTAGCAATAACTCTGTATGTGTCTGGATTAATATATTTAAATGATGTATCCTCAAGTTCAGCTTTTATGATGTTCATCCCTAAACGATGAGCTAGAGGTGCATAAATTTCCATTGTTTCGTTAGCAATTCTTAATTGCTTTTCAGGTGGTAAAGAATCAAGTGTTCTCATATTGTTTAATCTATCAGCAAGTTTAACGATTACAACTCTAATATCTTTTGCCATTGCAAGTAGCATTTTTTGATAGTTTTTAGCTTGAGCTTGAATTTTTGTTGCTTCTAAGACTTTACCTTTGAATTTATATTGTCCTAACTTAGTAACTCCTTCAGTTAGTAATGCTACTTCTTCTCCAAATAACTCTTTCACTTCTTCAAATGATGCTGAAGTATCTTCTATAACGTCATGAAGTAATCCAGCCATAATGGTAGTTGGGTCTGTTTGTAATTCACACAAAATAAGGGCAACATCGACTGGATGAACTATATAAGGATCACCAGATTTTCGAAATTGTCCTTCGTGTTTTTTTAATGCAAAGTTATAAGCATCTTGAATTTGATCAAGATGCTCTTTATTTGTGATATAAGTTTTAAGACCTGTTTCTAGTTCTAAAAAACTCGGTGTTCTCATAAAACCACCTTCTTAAGTTAGTAAGTCATTAAAGATATTACTTCATATTTATCTAATTTTGCGCGTCCTTTTAAATCTTCTAGTTCAATTAAAAATGCAATACCAGCAACTTCTCCACCAGATTCTTCTATTAATCCGATAGTTGCTTCTATTGTTCCACCTGTAGCTAATAAGTCATCGATAATTAGTACTTTTTGTCCTTTTTTAATATCGCCTTTATGTAGACAGAGAGTGTTAGATCCATACTCAAGATCATAACTATATGAAATTACTTCTCTTGGTAATTTATTTGGTTTTCTTACTGGAACAAATCCAATTCCAAGTTGTGTAGCTACGGGACATCCAAAGATAAATCCTCTAGCATCAGGACCAACGATTATGTCTGCTCCTATCTTGTTTGTGAAATCCACAAACTGTTGAGTTGCATATTTAAATGCTTCCCCATCACCAATTAATGGTGTGATATCTTTAAATTGAATTCCTTCTATTGGGTAATTTGGTACATTAGCAATATAATCTTTTAAATTCATAGTCTAACTCCTCCATTTTTTTATATGTTTTCATTATATCAAATATATAATGTTTTACCTTCTTTTATTTAATTTAATTTATATCAAATTCTTCAATTATTATTTGTATTTTAGATTTTCCTCTAAATGTATTTATATCCAATCGACCAACTAAAGTTATTTTTGATCCTGTTGTTACACTTGAATACAGGTTTTTATTGTTAAAAAATATAGCTTCACAATTATTATTGATTATTATTTTTGAATGATGTCCTGCGATTAAATATTTACCTTTTAGATGGATATCATCAAATAAGAATAAACAGTCTTTTAAATCATAACGATCTAAATCAGCAACTTGATTAATATCTAATGTATAAATATTTATTGCTCCTTCAACAAGAGTTACATCATTTCTTGAAGCTTTGGGAACAAGTTCATTAAATCTTGTTTTAAACTCTTCTAAATATTCTTTTTTAAATTCAAGACCAGCGGCATTCGCATGTCCTCCATGTCGAATTAGCAAATCACTAAGTTCATTTAGTATGTATATAACGTCTACTGCATCATAGCTACGAATAGATCCTTTATATGTGTGTTCCTCTTCTTTTAAGACTACACTAACTTTTGAGAATTCATTTGCAAGTCTTGAAGCGACAATTCCAATTACACCTTCATGCATTTTGGGTGAGTGGATTATGATACTTGGTCTATCACTTTCAATTAAAGATAAAGCTTCATCATATAATATTTTTGTAAGTTTTTTTCTTTTATTGTTGTTTTCTTCAATTTCATTAAGTAATCTTGTTGCGTTAATTTTATCAGTAGTTTCAAATAACTGAACTGCAAGTTTTGCGGACTTCATTCTTCCGCAAGCATTAATTCTTGGAGCTATTTTAAATTGAATGTCAGCAACACTCGGTCTTTCAATATCTAAGAAATTAACAAGTGATGATAATCCTAAGTTTTCAGAATTAGCCATCTTTCTAAGACCTATATTTACTATAGCCCTATTTTCATCTATAAGAGGCATCATATCAGCAACAGTTCCTAAAGCTACAACATCAACATATTCAAAACTGTCATCTCCAATTAATGCTTGAAGTAATTTAAATGCAACTCCGACTCCTGCGAGAGGTTTAAATGGATAGTCTGATAACTCAGTATGAATTATTGAAAATGCATCAGGAAGTTCTTCTTCCATTTGATGATGATCTGTAATTATAAATGTTACATTATTCTCTTTAAATATTGAAGCTTCCTTAATTGATTTGATCCCATTATCAACTGTGATTACTAAATTATACCCTTCGTTTACAATATCGTAAGCCTTAGAAGTGCTTAATCCGTAACCATCAATAAACCTGTTTGGAATATCATAAAATGCATTACCTCCAAGGTTTTTAATCGCTTGGTAAAGTATGTATGTACTTGTTATACCATCAACATCATAGTCACCATAAATCAATATTCTTTCCTTATTTTTTATGGCATCCATAATTCGGTCAACAGTCTTACTCATATCTCTAAAAAGGTATGGATCATTAAATGTTTTTTCGTCTAAACTGAATAATTCTAAATAATTTTCGACTCCTCGAGAACGATAAACTTCTTCGACCAATCTAGTTTGGTCCAAGTGAGTGTTCGTTATTTTCCATTTATTCATGGGGCTCTCCT
>JAFLJX010000054.1 GCA_022712785.1 Mycoplasmatota bacterium
TATTAACATTATCAGCATGTTCAGATTTAGGAATGAAAACAGACGCATCTGAAATTATAGTAGGTGTAGACATTAATCCATCAATAGAATTTATTATTGATGAAGATGACATTGTAACATCATTTAATTTAATTAACGAAGATGCTTTAATCTTATGTGTTGATATTGAATTTATTGGTATGAATATTGAAGATGCAGTTGAGTTGTTTATTCAACTAGCAACTGAAGCTGGATTCATTGATATTGAAGCAGATGATAACGCAGTGTTATTCACAGTACTTGGTGGAGACGATGAAGAATTAGTATTAAGTTTACAAGAAAGAGTGAGATTAAGAGCAGCAAAATACTTTGCTAGAAACTTCATAAATGCAGAAATCTTCACTGAAGACTTTACTCAAGAGGACTTATTGATTCAAGCAAAAGAATTAGGAATCAATGCTGGTAAATTAAAACTGATCTTGTTAGCTCAATCATATGATGAAGCTTTAACAATTGAAGAAGGTATCGAGATGCCAGTTAAAGATTTAGTAGCTAAAGTAAGAACAGCACATGTTGAAGTAATGGGTCAATTAACAGATGAGGAAAAAGAAGAAATGGTTCAAAAAAAAGCTGAATTGATGAATCAATTTAAACAACGTTTACAAACTCATTTACAAAACAAAACTGAATTAACTGATGATGAAATAGATCAAATTGTTAATAAGGTACAACAAACAATTAGAACTACTACTAAAGAAGAATGGAAAGAAACAGCTGAAACATGGAGAAACATACTTTCAGAAAGACGTCAAGAAAATAAAGATATCGAAGATAACGATACATCTAAATAATCCTCTCAATTTTGTGGGGAGACTATGGAGTCTTCCCACGCACCTTATTAATACTTTACTATCTCAATTTGGCATGTTAAAATTACTTAATATAAAAGCGAGGTGATTTACTTGTCAAATTCAGATATTAAAATATTAGTTAAGAAACTTAAAAACGGTGATATAAGTGTGTTTGATGAAATATATCACCAAACTAAGGATATTGTCTTTTATTCCATATTAGGAATCTTAAAAGATTATTCATTATCCGAAGATATTATGCAAGATACATATTTAAAAGCATTAAGTAAAATACATAGTTATAAACCAACTCATTCATTTAAATCATGGATAGTTACAATAGGTAAGAATCTCGCTATAAATGAATTTAACAGAAGAAAAAAAGAAACTCACATTGATATTCAAGAGAATGAAATGTTTTTAGGACAAACTGAAAGTAGATCAGAAAATCAGATACTAATAGAACAAATATTTAAAGTATTAAATGATACAGAACGTGAAATTGTTTTATTACACGTTGTTGGAGATCTTAAACATAGAGAAATTGCTAAATTATTAAATAAGCCAATTGGAACAATTACATGGTCTTATAAAAAGTCTTTAGAAAAATTAAAAAACGAATTAAATGAAAGTAGGTGAATTATATGAAAAAATCTAATTTTGAAGAAAGAATAAATACTTCTTTTAAAGCAGAAACACCAGATATACTAGATAAAATAAAATCAAGTAATCAATTCTATGTACCTGAAAAACATAAGAAATATGATTTTGGTAGATTCTTTAATAAAAGAATGTCATATAGTTTAGCTTCCGTTTTTGTACTTGCTATTGTACTGTTTAGTATTTTATCAAGTAGAACAAGTTTGGATTCAGTAGTTGCTTCTACTGTTACCATAGATATTAACCCTTCAATTGAAATTACATTGAATGAAGATGATGAAGTTATTAACATTTCAGCAATAAATGCGGATGGAGAATTACTTATTGACCGAGATATTAAGTTTAAAGGGTTATCACTTGATAGAACTATTGAAATAATATTAGCTGAAGCAATTAAGAGAGGTTATATAATAGATGATACTGATGACAATATTATATTAATAGATGTTTCTTCAAACAAAGCTTATGTAAAAGAAAGAGTTGAAAAAGCTCTAGAAATAAAAATTACATCTGAAATGGTAAAAGTAGCAAAAAAAATACAAATTAGAAGAGAAAATATGCAAGAATTAACTGATGATGAGCAAAAAGATTTAGAAGACAAATCAATTGTATATAAATTGTCAGTTGCAAAACTATATTTAATTAATAGAATCATCAATGAGGATAATACATACACTATAGATTCTCTTAGAACTAAATCAGTTAGAGAACTATACAGCATTATGAATTCATTGCTGAATGAAGAGAATAGCACACCAGGTAATAATTCAGGTTCAGGTAATAACTAGTAATCAAAAAGCCTCCGGTATTGGAGGCTTTTTTTATTAACTACTTTTGTTTAAATGTTAGTCCAGGAGTTTGAGCTTTTGCAGCTTCTCTCATCTGTTTTAAATTCTCTGATGCTTTTTTCTTTTTTGATTTCGTGTATAAATACTCATCAATTCCTTGTGCAGCACGATGACCGTCAGCTACACCACTAATTAGATCTGGTCCACGTAAAATATCTCAACCAACAAATAACCAAGGTGTATATTCAACTTGTCCAAATTCACCAGCTTTAATCTTCCCTCTTGAAAACTGTAACTTACCTTGAAGGCTTTCTGGGATATATTCATAGTCTGGTGACTGACCAATAGCGATATAGATTTGTTGTCCTTCAATTATTTGTTCACATTCTTTATCATATTCAGGGTTAAAAGATCCTGTTTCATTAAAGATACATAAACACTTCCATAATCTAAGTCCTGTAACCTTATTATTTTTGATCATAACTTCTTGAGGACCATTACCACAGAATAGTTCTATACCTTCTTCACTACCTTCAAATAGTTCATCATCAGATGATGGAAGTTGGTCTTCATTTTCTAAAGATGTTAATTTTACATCAGATTTTCCGTATTTAAGCATTTGAAGTCTAGTAGCACTTCTTGCAACATCAAACGCAACATCTCCACCACCAATTACAACAATGCTTTTGGCTACGTCTATATCTTCAAGTTTTAAAACTCCTCTTTCATAATCTCTTACTTGAGGCAAGAATGTCATAGCTCCAATTACATCTTTATGGTCTCCACCTGGAATTCCTAGTGATCTTGGTTTGAAGAAACCAGTCCCAAGGAATACAGCATCATAATCTTTTTCAAGTTTATCCATTGTAATATCTTTACCTACACGTGTATTAACAATCATTTTAACTCCAATTTTTTCAATGAAGTCAATATCTTTATTAATTGCACTATCAGGTAATCTATAAGCAGGAATACCATATCTCATTACACCACCGGTGAGTGGCTTTTCTTCATAAACATCAACTTCATAACCCATAACTCTTAAGTAATATGCAGCACCAAGTCCAGCTGGACCAGATCCCACAACAGCAACGCGAGCGTCTACTACTTCACTAACAGGTTCCATTAATATTTTTTCATACATATCATTTGGTGCACTATCAATTATGTAACGTTTAAGCCATCTAATTGCGATTGCTTCACCTTTAACAGCTATAGCACATGCTGATTCACAATTATGTGTACATACTCTACCACAAACACCAGGCAATGGATTTGTTTCATAAATTTGTCTTAATCCACCCTCGATATCATCTTCGAATATTGCTTTAATATATGCAGGAATATGCATTTGAACAGGACAACTTCCTGTACAAATTCCACATTCAACACAACGTGCTGCTTCAAGTTTAGCGTACTCTTTAGAATACCCTCTAACTATTTCAATAAAAGAAGATTTACGTTCATCAGGTGATTCATGTTCCATATGAACTCTTTCTAAATCAAGTAAATTAGAAGCCTTATCCTTAACCCATCCTTCTTCTACAGCGTGACCTTGCCATAAAGCTTCAGGCATAAGTTCAAAAGCATTTGGATCTTCGTGACTATAAATATATTCTTTACTCATTTTTAAAGAATCAGAAGTACAAATATCAACACATAATGCACAGAAACAACAGCGACCATAATCAATAGTAGGTCTTTGTTGCAATTTACCTTCTTCGTCTTTTATATCTAATCTTTCAACCATAGTAATTGCTTCAGTAGGACAAATTTCTTCACAAGTTCCACAACCAATACAAACTTCCCAATCATTTGTATGAAACCCGCGTTGATTATCCCCTGCAGTTCTAGGATTACTCATTTCAACTTTTTTCTTAGATCTAATAATTGAATTATTATTTAAATAATTCATATTTTTTTTCGTAAAAATACTAGTGAATGGTATTGTTTTTGGTTTTTTAAATAAATGTTTAAAGTGACGCCATGATGTAAAAATACTATATTGTTTATTCATATAATCACTCCTATCTATCTATTTCTGGTGAACAAACACCCATTGTATCTATCCATAACGAAGCATCATCTAAACGAGTTCCAGGTAAATATTTTTCAACTCCAAGTAATCCTTGAGGATAACTTGCTCCCCTTACACCAACTCTGTAAGGATGTGTTCCACCATCACTAACCATAAAATATCCAAATTCACCACGACTTGATTCAACACATGCATATGCATATCCTTTTGGTACTGTCCAACGCATTGCTTGACCTTTAGATATTGGTACTCTAACATCACCTTTTGGCATTTTTATTAAACATTGACGAATAATACTAATTGATTGAAGTACCTCTTGAAGTTTACAATCAACTCTCGCATAAGCATCACTATAGTCAGAAACAGGAACGTCAAACTCAATTTGATCGTACCTAGCATAAGGTTTTACTTTTCTTAAATCATAAGGTTTATTAACAGCACTTCTCATACCTATACCAGTTACACCAAGTTCCCAAACTACTTCTTTAGGTAACATAATAGTATCTCTAATACGAGCTTGAATACTTAAATTATTAATCCCTAAATCTCTATATTCTTCATATCTAGATTCTAAATCATCTAAGAATGAATGCATATCTTTTTCTATTCCAACTGGTAAGTCTTTTCTAACCCCACCAGGTACAATATATTGATGATACACACGATGTCCAGTGATCTTCTCAAATATGTTTAATATAGTATTTCTATCAGTATGTGCATGATACATTAAAGTATATAATCCAGTAGGACCACCAAGACCACCATAAGACATTAAATGAATACTAAGTCTAGCAAACTCTAAGATAATCATTCTAATATAGTGTGCTCTTTCAGGAACTTCTAATTTAGCGATCATTTCTACAGCCATTGCAAATGCCATTTCATTTGTATCTGGTTCAACTACGCAAACACGAGGGATTAAACTAATATTATTTACCCATAAATGTCTTTCCATTCCTTTTTCAAATCCACGATGTAACATACCAGGAAGTAAATAACTTCTTTTAATAATATCTCCATCTACGTACATATGTACAGAAGCATTCCCACTCATTCCAGGATGTTGAGGTCCTAAAAATAATTTCATTTCTTTCATTATTTTTTACCCCCTGTTCTTAATTTATCAGCATCTGAGAATCTTTTTTCTCTAGCTTCTTGTTTACTAACTTTTCCATCTTTATTAACAAAATCGTTTTTATATTCCATATGACTAAACTTCTTATCAGAATATTGACGTGGGTCAAAATCTTTTCTAAGGGGTGGAATATCATCCCAATTTTCTAAAATTAATTGCTTTTCATAATCTGGATTTCCAGGAAATTTAATTCCAAAAAACTCATGTGCTTCTCTTTCATAATACTTACAACCAGGATATATAGGTAAAACACTATTTATACTTGCAGATTCTCTATCTAATCTAGTTCTAATTTGAATGTGAACTGCTTTGTCCCAATTAAATACTATATATACAACTTCAAATTCATTATCTTTTATCCAATCAACAGCACTTAAATATGATAACTGAATCCAACCACTAGTTTTTAATAAAGATAATATACTATGTACATCTTCTTTTTTAACTTCAAAAGCAATTTGATATTGATCTAATACTTCAGTCTTAAGAACTTTATATTGATTTTCTACTAAGTTGGTAACAAACTCTGTATTACTCATGGAATTCGTCATGTATTTTAACCTCCCCAAGAGCGGCTTTTTGGTTAGCTTTATACCAATCATTTCTTTCGTGGTAATCTTTCCAACCATTTGCTTTTTTATTTTTAATAAGATCCATTAAATCAATAAACCCATTCATAACAGATTCAGTGTTTGGCATACAACCAGCTACAAATACATCAACTGGTACATATTTATTTAATTGATTAATTACTGCGTGAGAATCATGATAGATTCCACCATTTATAGTACAACTACCAAACCCAACAACATATTTAGGTTCACTCATTTGCTCATAAGTATAGATTAAACGACGTAATGTTTTTAAAGATAAATAACCAGTTACAAGTAATACATCTGCTTGACGAGGTGTAGCCATAGGACCCATTCCAAGTCTTTCCATATCATATGCAGAAGTCATTGCCGGTGGTAGTTCTATAGCACAACATCCAGTACAATACATTAACATCCATAGAGAATTTCTTCTAAAGAAATCTCCTATTTCCCACCATTTTCTATCTACTTCTTCTTTAGACATTGGAGAAAATTTAGTTGACAACATTTAAATCACCCACCCTAAATAAATTGCGATAAACGCTTGAGTAACAGCCAAAATCAATGGCCATTTATAAAAGAATAAAACTACTTGATCAATTTTTAATCGTCCATACACACTAGACATAATGTTAAGTGCGGTATAAACTGCGAAATATTTAATAATAAAGAATAAAATATTTTCTGCTCCACCTAGGAATAAGTGGACAAATAAACTCACTTCAATAAACACTGTAATTTCATGCATAATGAATAACATACCTAGCTGTTTTCCACCATATTCAACCATTGGACCTGAAGCTATTTCCGCAGGAGCAATATATGTTACAAATGGTTTCTTACCAAGCATACCCATTAAAGAAATAACAGCTACAATACCACCAAGCGGTAAAGCAATAACAAACCAGTTAAAATCTCCACCAGCTTGTTGCAGTATTCCTAATTCGCTTAAACTACTAGTTCCAGTTAATTTAATTATTGTTAAAACAACAATCATAAATGGAACTTCGTATGCAAGCATTGTTGTAAGTGCACGCATAACTCCAATACTAGCAAGTGGGTTACCACTACCACTAGCACTCATAGCCATACCTAACATTCCAACTGCTATTAAATATACAAAGATAAAGAAATTATCGTAACCAGGGAATGCCATTAAACTACTAGTAATTGGCATAAACATCGCAGTACCAATAATACCACCAAGAGCCATAATTACACCAAAGTCAAAAATCCAACCATGTGTTACACTTCTTTTACTTAATAATTTAAATATATCTAAAAATTCTTGATACCATTTTGGACCATATCTTTTTTGGATTCTACCAACTATTTTACGGTTTACACCTGCAATAGATGTTTGAAGAACAAATCCGAATAATGCAACTCCAACACCTGCTAATATCATTAACAACATATCAACCATTATAAGTCACCCCACAATAAGAAACCTATAATAACAACTATCCAGAAGACTGTTACCTCTGGTTTATTAGTAAAGAAGAAATACTTCACCATTCTACCAAAATCAACAACCTTATTTTCTAGTTTTTTATAGAAATCTTCAGTTATATTAATATATTTTTCATACAATCTTTCTATTGGAGCATAGAAATCTAAACTATAATGCATTAACTCTTCAGTATATATAAAGTTACCTGCTGTATAAGTATCCATTAATCCTACTTTTCTAGATTTTTTAAGAACAATAAAGATTATAAACGCAATTAAAACACCAACACCAAATACAGAAGCAACTAAAGTAGGATGTAAAACTCCGTTTGGTCCTTGAATAGTATATTTACCAATAACTAAAGCATCGACACCAAGTTCAGCCATAACATCATTAATAAAACCTAAGATGTAGTTAGGGAAAACTCCTGTGTAAACTATTAATAGGCTTAAGATAATCATTGGTAATAACATAAAGAATGGAGGTATCTTTGCTTTGTCTTTATGTTGAGGTAATTCTTGACCAAGGAATAAAGCAGCAAGTGGTCTAAATACGTATAAGAAGCTTCCTATACTTCCAAAGAATACTGCGACAGCAATCAAGATTAGACCATTATCAATAACGGCTTGGAATATTAACCATTTACTTATAAATCCACCCATAGGAGGAATTCCAGCCATACTGATAATTGCTATTAAGTAAACCATATATGTAATAGGCATTTTATGAATCATTCCACCTAATTCGCTCATTTTAGAAGTACCTGTAACACGTGATACAGCTCCAATAGCAAGGAATGCGGCTGCACTTGCAAGTGCATGTGCAATTATATGATATAAACCACCAGCTAATCCAACACTACCACCAATACTTAGTGCAACTAAAATATAACCGCCATTACTCACAGAACTATATGCCAATAATTTTTTAGCATCATCTTGACGTATTGCCATTAATGTACCAAATACTATTGTCATAGCTCCAAGAATAGCAACTGCATACTGAGAAGCATATAAGAACGTTGCGTCCGTGTAACTACCAAATACACTTTGTAAATCTCCAACAGGAGCTAGTTTAACTAGAGCAAGTATTGCAACAAATGCCCCAAGTTTTACAAGTGCTCCTGAAAGCACTGGACTGAATGGATGCGGTGCGTTACCATGCGCAGCTGGCAACCAAGTGTGCAATGGAAATGCTCCAAGTTTTGAGAAAGCAGAAATTGAGAGCAATATCATTACATAAGTTCCTTGTGTTGTTCCACTAACAGAAGCTAAACCAGCATAGAGATTATATGTACCTGCAACATCTCTCATAATAAAGATTGCGTATAATAATGCAAAACTTCCCGCAGTACTAAATGCATAATAGGATACCGCAGCTTTTTTACTTTTCCCAAGTGGAATTATAAATAATCCACTCCATACTACAAATTCAAAGAAGAAAAATAGTACCATAAGGTTATCTGTGAAGAACACTCCAAGAACACCCGCTAAACTGAATATGTAAAGCATATTATAAACAGCAGGGTATTTGTATTTCTCTACAAAGAAAGGATTAAAGAAAGAAACCATCGCAAATACAAATGTAACAAGTATTGCGAAGAATATTCCTAAATAACTAACAGTAAATGTTGCAAACACAGGAAGGTATTTAACAGCATTATAATTGAAAGTACTTCCATCAAGTATATCATTTGCCATATAACCAACACTTATAAAAACAAACATACTTGCTATTATCGTAACTACAGCACCATATACTTTATTAAATCTACCCATGAAGTATGAAACTAATCCCAAAACAAGAGTAAGTATTATTAATAATTCAACAGTCATTAGAAGTTCCCCCCTTCAGTTATTGAGTAAACTACTAAGTCATCTGCTGAATCTTGAACTGGCTTTGTGTAAACTCCAAATATCATTGTTAAAACAGCAATAACGACAACTACATACTTTAATACAAAATCAAATTTAACTTCAGGAGAATCTCCATCTGTATGCCATAAGTTAAGTAATAATCTTATAAAGTAAATTCCCTCAATAAAGCTAGTAATTAAAATTAAAGCGGGCCATACATACGCTCCAGATAAGAACATATTTTCTAAGATATTCATTTTAGTAACAAATCCAAAGAAGAAAGGTAATCCGACAACACTTAGAGTAACTGCAGTAAATGCAAGCCCCACTACTTTGTTATTGGTGAATAATCCTTTAAAAGTATCAACTTCATCATCACCTAACTGTTTAGCTGCAATATTAGTTACTAAGAATAAAACTAATTTAGCTGTTGCATTACCAATAATTAAATAAACAGCCCATCCAGCAAATCCAGTCATAAATACTAATACTACTAAAGCTGCTTGAGAAACACTACTATATAATAATATTTCTTTTACTTTTTTAGAAGAAAATGCCATAGCTTCTCCAGCCACTAGGCTAAATACTAAGATTCCCATAACTATTGTTAATAATGTACCCTCAATAACAAATACATTAGTTAATAATCTACCAAATACTAACGAAATTGCAGCAGCATAAACTGATGCGATCATTGGTCCACTTAAACTATTTGAACTTGCAAGTATTCCTTTAGCCCATGAGTTAAATGGTAATAATTTTGCTTCAACTCCAAATCCAATAAACATTAATAAGAATGGTAATGCAGTAACTCCTGCACCGTACCCGCTTGTACCAATTTCTCTTGCCATGTCTGACATATTTAATGTACCAAACATTGCATAAAGTAAAATTAAACCAAGTAAGTACAAACTACTACCAAGCGTTCCTTGAACTAAATAATTGAATGTAGCTAACGGTTTTTTATTTGTAGTTGTAATTAAGTATGCGGCAATACCTGCTACTTCTAAAAATACAAACAAGTTAAACAAATCTCCAGTTAGTAATAATCCATTTAATCCAGCAAGTGAAACTAATAATATTGAAGATAGTTTCTTATATTCTTTACAATTTAATACAGCTACTATAAAGAATAATATGTTTACAAGATATAGACCTATTAAACTATAATTATCTAAGATCAAGACAATTCCAAATGGTGCATCAAATCCACCAATAGTAATTGTTTCAAGATCCATATATCCTAATGCAAATACACTTAAAAATGAAACAGCTATAAGCATATAATGTGAATATTTTTTAAACAGTATTGAAACAAAGGCAGTTAACAGAGGAACTGCAATTAATAATATCGCACTCATCTTATTCTTCCCCCATTTCATCTATTTCAAAAGTACCGTACTTTTGATATATATTATTAGCTAATGCAAGAGCTAAAGCAGTTGTTCCTACTCCGATTACTATTGCAGTAAGCACTAAAGCACTTGGCAATGGATCAACAAAGATTAATCCATTGTTATTGAAGTTACTTGTTAATATTGGAGCAATTCCATCATCAACATAACCAACACTTATAATAAATAGATTTAGACCTATTTCAAAGATGTTTAGTGACACTATAATTTTTATTACATTTCTTTGTGTTAGTAGACCGTAAAGCCCCAACATCAACATTGCTATCGCAGCGTATTGTAACATATTAAACAGCCTCCTCTGTAAGGAAATTGTCAATAATACCAGAAATTTCACTACCAACTTTTAATCCTATTAATACATATACTATAGGAACTATTCCTGCACTAAACAGATTTCCGATTACACCATTATCTAAGAAGTTTTCTAGGAAGAATCCTCCACTGATAAGTAATAATCCAGTTAATCCTATTAATACATATAAAGAACCAGCAACACTTTCTAACATTTTAAATCCTTTTATTTTTACTCTAAACTCATCATCTGCTAAATATAACAATAACATTGATGATGCTATCATTGCTCCACCAGGGAATCCACCACCAGGAGTTAAATGTCCATGAATTGCAACATATACCCCAGTCATCAAAATAATACCGAATAATGCTCTACTACCAACCCTTAGCATAAAGTTAGGATGGAAATCTAAATCAATACGTTTTCTATTAACTCCACCAAGTAATAACGCAACACCGAGTGAACTTATAAATAATACAGTAACTTCTCCGAGTGTATCGAAGCTTCGGTAATCAGCAACAATCGCTGTAACGATATTTGCCGGTCCACTTTCTAAATCAGTTGTTTCTCCAAAAGTAATATCTCCTGGGTTTTCTGTGGCTGATCTATCAATGTAGGCTTGTGAAACTCTTTCTGAAATATCTGCTTCTCCGTAATTAGGGAAAGCTTCGTTATTATTTAAAGAAGTAATAATAAGAAATCCTAATACTAATACTGCAACAAACGCTAAAAAGTTTTTCATATTAATTACCAACCTTTCTAGCTGATAGCAGTGTAAAAACAAATAAAGTAGTTACAAGTCCACTACCAATAACTGCTTCTGTTACAGCAACATCGGGTGCTTTCATTAAAACAAATCCTACAACAGCTAACATACTTAAAGAAGATAAGAACATCACTGATTTTATTAAGGATTTGGAATTTATAGCAAAGAAAGCAAGAACAAGCATTAATACAGATACTACTATTTCAAGTATATTAACTAACATTGTCTTTACCTCCAAACAAATCTTTTAAATCATCTTGCACTAAATTTTCTGGCAAATCAGAACTTCTATATGTTGCTTTCGCTAAAGCACTTGATCCAATTGGATTAGCCAAAGCAATAAATACAATAATCAACAATAATTTTGGGAACCATTCAGGATTGTTAAATCCAATACCAATTAATAAACTAAATGCTCCTAAAGTTGTTGCTTTAGTTCCAGCTTGAATTCTATTAAATGTATCTGGCATTCTTAAAATACCAAGTCCTCCTAGAAGGTAAAACAATCCACCGATTGTCATGAATATATAACTAAAAATTTCCATGTTGGCCCTCCAAGTATCTAGCAAATACAATTGTTTCAATGAATGCTAGGATTCCATAAATAATTGCTATGTCTAGATATAAACTATTTTGGAATTGATTAGCAAGTAAAGCAATAACTCCAATAACAATAATGTTAAAAGTATCTAAAGAAACTACTCTGTCTGCTGGTGTTGGTCCAATTAGCAGTCTAGCAACTGCAAATAACACACCTAGTCCTACTAAAGAAAATACAACTATATCCATCATTTAAAAACCACTCCCAACACTTTTTCAAATTTTGCACTAATTATTTCTTTGTTTTCTTCTGGTGTCTTTCCTTTAACATCAATAGTGTGGATATATATATCACTACCATCAATATCAACTGATAATGTACCAGGTGTTAATGTTATCGAGTTTGCAAGAGTTAATTTCGCAAAGTCACCCTTTAAATCTGTACTGATTTTAATAAAACCAGGATTTAAAGGAATCTTAGGACTTAGAACTCTATATGCTACATCAATGTTCGATAATACTAATTGGAAAACGAACAA
>JAFLJX010000237.1 GCA_022712785.1 Mycoplasmatota bacterium
TATCAAGTTAATAGTAGTTGTTTTCCCAGCACCGTTTTTACCAATAAAGCCATAAACTTCACCTTTTTTTACAGTAAGGTTTAAATTCTTTAATACGGCTGTTTTTCCATAATATTTAGACAAATTAACAGTTTTAATAGCCTCCATCATTCATCCTTTCCAAAGATTAAATAAATTACCCAACCGAAGTTAACAACTAAACTTACTACTATCCAAATAATTTTGTTTCCACCTTTAACAACTCTTTCTTCCTTTAAGATATCTATAATCACGTAAATCTTAAAGAAAAGATCGATTATAAAAAACGGTATGATTAATGGTAATAAATCAATTAAAAAGCTGAATTCTTCCATGGTTGCCTCCTAAATGCCGTCTCTAACATTTACCTTATCTTTTCTTCCATTATAACCTTGAACTCCTGATACTAAATATAAAATCCCAGTAATTTGGTTAGACATTAACATAATCCCACCCCAAACTGCTTGATACAAGTATACGCTCTTAGCCTTTTCTTCAGTATATTTTTCTTTAATTAGTCCTGGGAATATTACTAAGTTAACAATGAAGAATATTGTATAGACAATAGTCATGACGAAAATAAAACTACCCAAATAACCCAAAAATTGTATAAGCTCAGCATATTCTTCCGGTGACATATTTGCTTCAGCTGCACTTCCTAAATTAGGCATTTTTTCAATATTCTTAAATAGTATTGATGCAGCAATTAAACCAAGAACAAAAATACCTTCAATAACCATTCCAATAATCGTGATTATCCTTGGTGTTCTTTCCATTTTATGCATATGAATTCCTCCTTATCGAAAAGTGTTATTTAAATATTACTGCAGTACCATAAGCAATTATTTCAGCTGCTCCACCCATAACTGCTGAAGTTTGTAATCTTAATCCTACAACTCCGTTAGCTCCAAGTTCCTCTGCATCTTTTAATAATCTTTCTGTTGCTACTTTTCTAGCTTCGTTCATCATGTCAGTATATCCAACGATTTCTCCACCAACTATACTTTTAAGTCCAGCCATAAAATCTCTACCTATATTTTTAGTTTGTACTGTTGATCCTTTAACGTATCCTAACACTTCAGAAACTGTTCTACCTGGCACTTCATTTATAGTATATAAGTCTTTTCTAGTAATCATATTATTCTCCTTTTAAAAATTAAAGTATATGAATTTTACAACATTATTCATATCTAATTATATTATACATTGAAATAAGTATAAATTCAAACAAATTATTTTAAATTATTTTTCATAACCAAAAGATACCTTTAGATTAAAATAAGACACGTACACGTGTCTTATTCCTTATTTACTTAAATATTCCTCAATTGCTATAGCCGCCATTTTACCTTCTCCAATAGCATACTTAATTAAACTTTGACCTCTTCTTGCATCACCACATATAAATATGTTTTCTTTATCTGTAGTAAAAATTTTTGTGTCTCTATTATGTTTAGTTTTATCAATTTCAATGTCGAAAGCATTTAGCCCTTCTTCAATTGGTCCTAAGAACCCAATAGCGACAAATATTAAATCAGCGTCAATTTCTCCATATTGATTCTTGAATTCTAATTTTGATCCATTTTCATCTCTTGTGAAGCCTACATTATCCGTAACTATTTTGGAAACACAACCATCTTTATCAATAAACTTAACGGCTGTTTTTTCATACAGTTTTACTTCATCTTCATCAAAATCATAAACGTTTTTCTTTCTCTCATTGTTCTTAGAATGAATTTCTAATTGCTTAACACTTAAGGCACCTTGGCTAATTGCGGTAGCTACACAATCATTTGATGTATCTCCACCACCAATAATAACCACATTTTTACCTTTAGCATCAATATCTAAAGGTGTTCCATCTAATAAATGTTTAGTATTATCTTTCAAATACTCCATTGCAAAGAAGATATTGTTTAGTTGTCTTCCATCGATTGAAATATCTCTAGCATGTTCAGCACCTGTTGCTACTAGAACACAATCAAATTCTTTTGATATTTTTGAGGCAATATTTTGTTTATCAATTTTTGTATTTAAAATAAACTCTACACCTAAATTTCTTAAAACATCAGCCTTTTTTAAAATATTATTCTTGTTTAATTTCATGTGAGGAATCCCATACATTAGTATTCCACCAGGTCTGTCAGCTTTTTCATACATTGTTACAGAATGTCCGTTAGTTGCTAAAGCTTGCGCTGCAGCCATACCTGAAGGACCGGTTCCTATAATCGCTATTTTAGGACTCATAGTTTCACCCTTTCAATTTGTAATTCACTAAATATTACTGTAATTATATCATAAACTATTATACATATATAATATCTTAGTAATATATTTATCTTCAATACTATTTTAACACAAAATATGATTAGTTCGTGTAGAAATTATTTACTCTAAATATTTACTTAATTTCAACTTTAATTGAGATCAATTCTAGATTAATAGAACTTATATTAATAGTTGCAATACCTGTTTTTTGAATAGTTTTAACAAAGAACCCTGTAGATCCACCAAGTAATGGTAAAGTATCTGGCCCAATAAGTTCTAATGGACCAGCAATTGAAACCTTTATAATCTCACTACTATAATCCATAGTATTAGATAATTCATTAACATGTTTTACAACAACCCTTGTTGTTTGATAAGTATCTGTTTCTGTGATTACAGAATCATCAATTACTGCAGTTAATAAATGATTGTCTGTTGCACCTAATTTCTTAGAAGCTATAATCTCATTATTTTTATAGGCTTCAAAAGTATAAGTAATCGATTCAAGACCCCATTTACCAACATATTTTTCATAAAACTTAGCTGCTTGATCCATACTTAATTTATGTTTTCTTAAGAATAACAACATTTTTATTTTCAATCGAAGTGGAATTTTCATACCGTGATGCATAATGGATAGCAATACCTCTTTCAAAGTATCACAGTCTTTCTTAGAGTATAATTCATTTTCATGTATAAGATTACCAATGAAGTCATCAATAATGACTGGTGGATTAGGTAAATCCTTATATCTATCCAAACTTGATGGATAAAAATCACCAATAACATCCTTGTTTATCTTAAAACGAACAAAATCAGCATTTGTCATTACATAAACTTCTTTAATCTCTGAAGCTTCTTGTTCACCTATGCTTAAACTACTTAAAACCTCTAAATATGGAGATTCAATGTTCACAGCGTAAACACTTGCTGCATATTTTGGTATTCTAAACATATCCATCACACCGTGGTAACAAATTCTGTCTCCACTTCCAAAATCTTTATGAGTATTATAATCAAACATACACCACCCAATTGCGCCAATGATATCTTTTGAAGCATGATTATATTGTTGAGCATTTAAGTGTCTTTTAGTGTGTTCAACACGGTGAGATTCATCATCGAATTTCTTAGTAGGATACATGTGTCCAAGATATTCAGTAACCATATAGGGAACATCTTTTTTTGTTACTTTCATTCGTGACTCTAATCCTTTATTAGAGCCTCTATGAACAAAGTCATTATAAGTATATACATCTTCATACATTGTACTTCCAGTAAAGTTTCGAACTCCCCCAGTTGGTCTGTATTTATCTAATGATTTTGCAACCTCACCTGTTTTTTGATAAAACAAATCATTGTCAGGAGATTCATTTATACGAGTTCCCCATATAAATATTGAAGGATGATTATAATCACGGTATATCATTTCATGTGTATTTTTAATTGCTACTTCTTGCCACGGGATATCTCCAATGTGTTGCCAACCAGGGATTTCATTGAATACAAGTAATCCTATTTCATCACAACGATCTAAAAAATGTTTACTAGGAGGGTAATGACTGCTTCTAACAGTGTTCAATCCTAATTCAAATTTTAAGATGTCAGCATCTTTCTTTTGGGCATTACTAGGCATTGCATATCCTACATATGGATATGATTGATGTCTATTTAATCCTACAAGCTTTATATGTTTCTTATTTAAATATAATCCTTCTGTAGTAACTTCAATGCTCCTATTCCCAAATCTACTTTCATACAATAAAGTATCATCATTAAATATTCTAAGTGTGTATAATACAGGATTTCCTAAAGTCCATTCTTCTAAAGATACTTTTTTAGTAAAAACTGATTTTTCTTTAGTAAAGTCAACTGTGTTATTGAAAGAGTCTATTACAATATCATCTTTTACAATTTCAAAACAACAATTTTTTTGTATTTTAAAATCACCTTTTAAAAACAATTGAAGTTCTAAAGTATCATTAATAACATCTAAAAAAACTTGATCAATGTATTCTCTTTCATATTCGATCAAATAAACTTCTCTGTAAATTCCACCGTATGTTAGATAATCAATCACAAAACCATATGGGGGAGTATCACTTCTTTCAGTACTATCTACTTTAACAAATAATTTGTTATCTCCCTCAACTATATGTTCACTTACATCTATTTTAAAAGGAGTATATCCACCTTTATGAGACATAACTAAAACTTCATTAAAATATACTTCACTATAATTCATTACTCCGTCAAACTGTAAAACATATCTTTTTTGTTTATTTATTTTAATTTTAATGACTTTTTCATAACTACTAATAAACTGAAAATCTTTTTCACTGAAATTATTGAAAGGTAGTTCTTTGTTAGTGTGAGGTATATTTACTAAATCTCCTATTGGGAATTTATTAACATATTCCTCTTTAAAAGAATCACAATAATTCCAATTATAATTCAATGGAATCTTATGCATTTTCTAAACTCCTCCTTACTTCTAATTCTTTAATGATTTCTTTATATTTTTCTTCATTAATTATGTGATATTTATTAAAGATATATCTACTTAACAACATTCCGAAAATTGGCAGAATAAACATCAGGATGGAAATACCAAATAAAGTTGAACTAGTTTGAGTTAAAAGCTGATCGCTATCTGCGTCTACTTTTAAATCTATTACCTCTAGACCAAATCCAACAACACCCATACTTAACCCTGTTGCTAGTTTAACCACAAATGTTTGAACACTAAACACTGTACTTTCACTTCTGCTTTTTGTTTTTAATTCTCCGTATTCAACAGTGTCACTTAAAAGTAAAGTTGTTAGTACCATACCAATACCTTGTCCAAAGAATACTAAAACACCTAATCCAAATACTAAGATGATATTATCATTTAAAATAAATGCATTTATGAACAATCCAATAAAAGCGAATATCTGTAATAATATACTGTAGTTATACATCTGTTTTCTAGTGAATTTTTTACTTAATGTTGTATAAAAAGCAATACTTATTAATTGGACAACTAATCCTAGACCTATAAATGGTAAAAATAAGTTTTCATTACCTAGGTTATAAGAAATATAATAAAACGCCATTGTACTAGTAATATATAAAACAAAGTTTGTTACTACTACAACAATCATTACTACCATTAATTGATCATTATCAGTTAATAACTTCCACATTTTCTTAAGGGAAATACTTTCATGATCTTCTGATACATTTTGTTCTTTAACATTAAACACCATAATAACTTGTGAAATAATAAAAACAATCGAGATGATTATAGCAAAGTATAAAAATCCATTACGTATTTCACTATTAGTAGCAGCTTGAACATCTATAGTTCCACCACCTAAAAATGCAGCTAAAAGCAAATATGGAGCACTTACAACAGCAAAACCAACAGTTGTAAAGAAACGAGTTATTGCACTAACGCTTTCTCGGTCCTCTTGATGTTTTGATAATGCAGGAATCATAGACCAAAATGGAATATCCATTAAAGTATAACTCATTCCCCATAATGTATAGAATACAGTGATATAAATCATATACTCAATGCTTTTAGGAGCAAAACCTGGATTAATAAATACAAAGATAACAATAATAGCATTTAATATAGTACCAGTTAGAATCCACGGTCTAAATTTACCCCATCTAGATTTAGTGTTATGGACTAGGTTACCCATTATTGGATCATTTACTGCATCCCATATACGAACTACCATAAACATTCCACCAACAAACCCTGCGCTCATACCAACATAAGTAGTTAGGTAAATAAACATGATTGTACTAAGTGCATACGCTGCATCTTTCCCTATCCCTGAAATCCCAAATATCCACTTATTCTTTTTACTTAGTTTCATTTCATTTCTCCCTTTTTATATGAATTACCTTTGAACTATAATCTCTTAACATCATTACATTATCATTAGTTCCTGTTCCTGTGAAAGAATGATGTAATAACAATTCACTATTTTCAAGTTGTGACTTAGTCATTATTTTATTTAATGTATCTTCTTTATACTTATAACGATTCGCAATAAAATTTAAAATTTGTCCATTCACTTTTAGTTTTATTGGTAATACATGATTTACTAAACTACCTGTGTCTCTAACATTTAAGTATTGTTCCCTACTTGTAATTTTATATATTCCATCTATTAAGCCTTTAATAGGTATTCTTATAAATGGTGCATTAGGTTTTGACTGCACTTGATAATAAAGCACTAGTGCTTCATTTTTATCTTCATTCATAACCATCCATATACCAACATTACTATCATATATACTCTTTATACGATGAAATTCTCCAAACTGAAATAGTGATCTATATTCCTTATAGTATTCAACTTGTTTTTGAATAACAAACGACTCAAAAGGAGTAATTTTACTCAGGTCTAATTCGTAACCTAATATGCCAAAACAAGCAACATTGAATCTACTTTCAAGTGGTGTATGTCTAAGTACTTGGTGACTAACATCACCACTGACATGATTACTAATACTAGATAATGGATACAAGTAACTAGTACCTTCTTGTATCAACATTCTTTCATAACTATCTGTATTATCGCTTGTCCATGTTTGAGGCATGTAGTAAAGCATACCCATATCAAATCTATTCCCCCCACTACTACATGATTCAAATAACACATCTGGAAATTCAGTTACTAGATCTTCAAGTACATCATATAATCCCATTACGTATAAATGATTAAATTTACCTTGGTCTTCAACATCAAGGTATTGACTAAACACATCACTAAAATTACGATTCATGTCCCATTTTATATATCTTATGTTTGCGCTGTTTATTAGATCTCTTAGAACTGTTTTTAAATACATTATAACTTCTGGATTGGTTAAATCTAATATTAGTTGATTACGTCCTAACGAAGGTTTCATATTAGGGATTTCGATTGCCCAAGATGGATTTTTTTTATACAAATCACTATCCTTATTAATCATTTCTGGTTCAACCCAAATCCCAAAGTCTAATCCCATTTTATTTATTTTTTTACTTATGCCTTTTACTCCTCTAGGTAATTTTTTTCTATTATAATACCAATCACCAAGTGAAGAAAAATCATCGTTTCTTCTTCCAAACCATCCGTCATCTATACAGAATAGTTCCATACCTAGTTTTTTAGCTTTCTTGGCGATTGTTAAGAGCTTTTTTTGATTAAAATCAAAATATGTAGCTTCCCAATTATTTATTAATATTGGTCTTGCTTTTTTATGTTGTTTTTTAATAATACTTTCTTCAATAAAGTTATGAAGATTATTACTAATTTTATTGAATCCTGAGCTACTAAAAGTCAATACAAGTTCTGGAGTAATCAATTGTTCATTTTTATTTAGCTTATAACGGAAATCAAATGAATTTATTCCCATTTGAATGCGTACTAAATCATGTGTGCTAACTTCAATATTAGCTTCAAAATTTCCACTATAGATTAAAGCACATCCATATACATTACCATAGTCCTCTTGAGTTGTTTTATCATGTACTAAGACAAAAGGATTATGATCACTACTACTAACTCCTTTTTTACTATCAAAAGATATTGTGCCTTTACTTAATTGATGTTTTGAAATGTGTCTTTCGCGAATCCAAGCACCATCAAATTTTGTTATTTCATAATCTTTATTTAAGAAATCTAATTGTCCACTCATTGCTTTATCAATAATGACTGGTCCTTGATTATGATTTATTATTGTGTTGTTTCTAATAATTAAATCATTGTCTTCAAACACACTATAATATAATTTCACTTCAACATTATTGATCGTATCTAACAGTATTATTTCTAGAGTAAGAGATTTCTTTGCTTGAGGCATTTTATCAAAGTGGAAATCAGAAATAACCTTATGTGATATATATAGCAAATCAAGTGTTCTATGTCCTGTTGGTAATTCTAAGTGTAAACTGGGATTTCTATAATCACCTTTTCCAAAGGTACTATATTCCAGCAATACGTGGTTAAGCTGATACCCCTTACTTTCCTCGCTATATGAAGTTGAGCTACCCAATTCAAATTGGTATCTCAAAATATGATCTTTTATATTAATAAAACGATCAATTTTTTTCCCGTAGTATACATGTTCTAAATGTTTATGTTCATTAATATAGAAGACATAACTTGTATTTTTTGTTTCTAAATAAAAAGTTTTATCTTCTTTATTATAGTTAATCATTTAATCACCTCTTTTATCATATTAAAAAAATCTATAAACTTATTTAAGTAAGTCTCTAATTTTTCTCATTTCTTTATTAGGATCAGTGTACCAATTGGAAGCAAACACTCTATATATTATCCAATTTCTCGCGTTTAAATATTTTTCTTGATGTAGTAGATCTCTTCTTGAATTTGATACTTTAGATTCGTTTACATCACATATTATACCTAGTTTAAATGATGAAGTTTCTTCATCATAAATACCAATATTTATACTATCTGATCCTATACCAAGAGAGGTTTTAACATTATAGTTATTCTTAACAAGTCTTTTTTGAATGTCTAGTACTAAATCAGATAACACTTCTTGATCGACTAGTTCTTCACTTGAATGAAGTCTTGATAGAACTTCTTTTGCCATTTCTGGTTTATTGTTAGAAATAAAGTAACAATATCTCATATAGTCTTTTAATAGTTTTGGACCAGTACTTTTTAAGTCTTCAACTTTTAATTCTTCAGGATATAAAGAAGATACAAAGTATATCTTTTGTTTAGCTCTACTGATAGCTACATTTAGTCTGTTTTGTCCGCCATCGTTGTTAAGCCACCCAAATCTTCTTCTGACAAAACCTTCAGGATCTCTTGCATATCCCATTGAAAAGATAATAATGTCTCTTTCGTCACCCTGAACATTTTCAATATTCTTTACGAATAAACTAGTATCTTCAGAGTCATCTGTTCTAAACAATTCTTTTTCAAATTGCTTTTGATATACGCTTCTTTTAAATAGTTCTTCATCTATATAATTTTCAATCAAGTCTCTTTGAGTACTATTAAAGGTTATTACGCCTATTGTCTCATTATTTTCTCTTTCTCTAAATACTTTTTTAAGTAATTTAATAACTGCTTTAGCTTCTTCAATATTTCTTCTATTATCGAATATTCCATCTTTAACATGGATGTATTCAATAGGTGGTTTTTTACTATTATATTGATTAGGTGAAACTATTAATCTACCTTCATAAAATGCATGATTTGAAAATGCGATTAATTCTTCATATTTAGATCTGTAGTGATAATTAAGAATAGTTTCATCAAATCTATAACGTGCTAAATCTAGTAAACTCCTAGCATCCATAGAAATGTCTTTTAATATTGCGTCTTCATAAAACTCATCATCATCTTCTAGTCTACCTATACCTAGATTTGAGGGACGTAATTGTTTTGTGTCACCTGCGATAACTACTTTTTTGGCTCGATAAATTGCGGGGATTCCTTTTTCTACGTACATTTGAGATGCTTCATCAAAAATCACTAAATCGAACATACCATAAACTAAAGGTATAATTGCACTAACAACTTCTGGAGTCATCATCCATACTTTTATGTTGTTCATTAGTTCAAGTTGGAAGATATCTATAAATGCTTTAACGCTTATTTTTCGTCCGCTTTCTAGAATCCTTTTTATATCCATAATTCTTTTTGAATTTGAGAAGTTTAATGCATTTTTATATAATTCCATTTCGAATGATTCATTTGTAACATTTCTTTTCTCTTCTATTAGTTTATTTAGTTCATTTATTTTTTCTTGATACTTATCGAATATATATAAATGCTTTTGATTCTTAGCTTTTATATCTTCTAAATACCCAGTGAAAAAGGCATCAAATAGATAGTGACGATGTTTTGATATATCTTTTATATTTTTCAACATTTGGTGGTTTTGAAGCATGTCTAAAAACTGAATTTCTATTTTAGTAAGTTTCTCATACTTTGCTTTTTGTTTATTCAAATTTTTAATGTTTTTAACTACGAAGTTATGAAGAGTGCCATCATTTAGCAATAACTTCATATACTTAATATCTATGGATTTCTTCTTAGTAAAGAATAAAATTCTTTTTGTGTTTTTTTCCAAAAATACTTTTTTGAGTTTTCTTTTTTTAAAGAACCCTGCTTTATTTCTTTTTAACAGGTATAGTTCATAGTCTTTAGTGAATTCTTCAAACTCTATTTTGTTACTTCTACTAATTTTAGTTTCCAGTTTAGATATTAGAGGATATTCTTCTTTAATAGTTTTGAAGTTAAGATATTCATTTAAATGATTATATTTATCAAATGTTTTTTCAATAGCGTTTAAATTCTTAAATACCGGTTTCCCAAACACTGATACAAACATGTGGTGTACTCTTTTAGGACTCAACTCATTAATTACATCTTTATCTTTTACATATCTACTGTATAGTTTATGAATTGGAACATCTTGTATTGCTTGGTTATATAATAAGTCTAATGATACATCCATGTCGTGAAGAATATCTTTAATTTCTTCTTCTAATTTATAGATATCATTATTTAGTGTTCTTTGCGGAGGTAAGGGATTAATGAACTCTTTAAGTTTATGATAGAAATCTTGTTTATTTTCAGCGTCATCAATGAACATAGCATACTTAGATGTGTTTTTAAGCCTTGAATAGATAACATCTAAAGCAACTTTCTTCTCAGAAACCACTAATACGTTACCCCCCTTTAAAACGCTAGAAGCTATTAGACTAGTTATTGTCTGGCTTTTACCTGTCCCTGGTGGACCCCAAATTACAAGCTTTTGATTCTGATTTATTAAATCAATAACTTTTTCTTGGGAATAGTTTAGTTCATTTATATAAGATAGTTTAGTTTCATCAACTTTACTTGTTGAATCGTTATATACTATGTCTTTTTCTTTAGAATAAAGATCAGATTCATCAATTAGACCTTCTAATAGTTCATTATATTTACTTGAGTCTAAAATTAAACTCATATCCTTTTGAATCATTGAAGAATACAATTTGTATCTACCAACAGTAATATATTCTTTTATGTCAAATATTCCTTTTCTTCTTTTCATAAATACATCTTTTAAATCCTTCTTATATGGCTCGAAGGACAAATCAACAGGAGTATCAATTATGTTTATACCATTCATTTGATAGAAAGGTATTACAACATCTTTTAATACTTTCTTGTTGAAAGAACCAAGGTATGGTGTATTTGAGTCTATTTCATTTTTTTCCATTTTTGATGTGGCAAGTAATAAGTCTCTATTGTATATAATGTCTTTTGCTTTATCTTTAACAATACTAAAATCCTGTTTTTTCCTTACTAATCTTACGGGAAAATACAGTAGTGGTGCTTTAATTGAGAAGTTGTCCTTTTTGAAAACACCTTCTATATATGGGTAAGCTATATAAAAATCGTATGACCCAGTTTCTTTTTCATCTTTATTTGTTTCTCTAAAAAGAGTTGTAATGTGTCTTTCAAGTAACTCTCCTTTTGAAGTGTCTTCAAATTTCAAATCAAGTTTTTTTACTTTGGTGTTAGTTAAGAATGATACAATATCAATATCTAAATTAAGAACCGCTAAATCAAAACTAACTCTTTTAGTAGTTTTACCCATATATAGATTAGGGTTTCTTCTTGAGATGTTAGTTAGTCTATCTTTATAGTGATCTAAAACTTTATAGGCATTTTTAGATACCTTAACTTCTTTTACAGAAGCATTTTGATGTTTGAATATAATTTTTAAGAATCTAGATGCATATTCATCCATGAATAGTTTTCCAATTCCAGAAATCGCTAAAAAATCACTTGTTTTAAGTGGTTTTTTTGTAGAAATCTCTTTAAGAACATTATCAGAACATATAAGTCGTGTTTTCCCTGTTCTTTCAAATACCTCTTGTCTTATTAAGTCTCTTAGTCCATCTAATTCGATAAGTAGTTTATTTTTTATAAGTGCCATATTTCCACTCCTAGTAAATTATTATAATATATATTCTAGTTTAGCATTTTTACATAGAAAAATAAAGAAAACAAAAAACAGTTATTTCAATATTAAAGGGACTACCAAAGTTGGTAATCCCTTTGTTATAATTATTTTTTTATAGGTTTAAGTCTTGCGGTAAAGTGTCTTAACACTGGTGGTTCATAATCAAACTCCAGTCCTACTAAAATTTCTCTATTTTTATAAACTTCTATAACTGCTTCAGCAACTACCTCTAAATGTGCATATGTGTAGGTACGTCTTGGAATTGTAAGTCTCATTAATTCTAATGGACTTTCTAGGTTTTCATGAGTATCTGGGTCTCTTCCGAGTAAGAACGAACCTATTTCAACAGGTCTAACTCCTGCTTCTAAATATAATGCGTTTGAAACCGACTGTGCTGGAAACTCAAAATAAGGTATATGAGGAGCAAACTTTTTACAGTCAACAAATACTGCATGTCCTCCAACAGGATATTGAATAGGGACTCCTGCATCTCTTAATTTATCTCCTAAGAATCTTACTTGATCCATTCTATGTTCTAGATAATCTAACTCTAAAGCTTCGTTTAATCCTACAGATAATGCTTCCATATCTCTACCAGTTAGACCTCCATATGTTGGGAATCCTTCCATAGGAACTATGTATGTACGACATTTATTATATAAATCAGTATCTTCCTTAATACAAATTAATCCACCAATATTACTAATACCATCTTTTTTAGCACTCATTAAAAAGATATCAGCTAATTGGAATACTTCTAATGCTATTTCTCTTATAGATTTATTTTTATATTCTTCTTCTCTTTGTTTAACAAAATATGCATTTTCTGCGTATCTTGCGCCATCAATTAGTAAAGTAATATCATATTTGTTTGCTATTTTTTTAACTTCTTTCATATTTTCCATACTAACAGGTTGTCCACCAGCACTATTATTTGTGATAGTCATGATAATTCCTGCGATGTTTTCTTTACCTTTTCCTTCTATAATATTTACTAATCCTTTTAAATCAAAATTTCCTTTAAAAGGATGATAGTTCTCAGTATCAAAACATTCATCAATTACACAATCAAGTGCACGAGCTCCAGCTAATTCAACATGAGCTCTTGTTGTATCAAAATGCATATTAGAAATAAAATATAATCCTTCTCTATCTACAAGTTGTGGTAAAACAACTTGTTCAGCTCCACGACCTTGATGTGCAGGAATAATATATTTATAGTTTGTAATTTCTTTAGCTACTTTTTCTAACTTATAAAAACTACGAGATCCAGCATAAGCTTCGTCTCCCATCATCAATGCAGCCCATTGGAAATGGCTCATTGCTCCAGTTCCCGAATCTGTTAGTAAATCAATATATACATCTTCACTTCTTAAACTAAAAGGATTGTATCCAGCATCTTTTAGAAATCCAATTCTTTCTTCTTTTGTAGTAACTTTGATTGGCTCTACCATCTTTATTCTATAAGGTGGAGCCACATACTTTTTGTTCATATTATTCCTCCAAAGTGTAAAGTATTTTTCATTATGTTTATATCTAAAATATAAGACCAACATTATTATACAATTTTAAAGCGCTTACATCAACCTAATTGTATAATAAAACCTGAGAATTTATCTCAGGTTTTATTTAAGCTTTTATTGCCCATCTCATTTTAGTTGAACGAGCACGTCTATTAATATTGCACTCTTCAAGAGTTGGTCTGATTATCTCAGAAGATATTTCTTTATAGATACCTTCTCTTAGTAATCTTTTAAATGATTTCTTAACAAGTCTATCTTCCCCCGAATGGAAAGAAAGTACTACAACTCTACCCTCTTTAGCTAAAACGTCAGGTAACTTTTCTAAGAAGTTATATATCGATTCGAATTCTCTATTCACATCTATTCTAAGAGCTTGAAAAGATCTTTGACATGATTTTTTTATTTCATTATCTCTAGTACTTGGGTGAATAAACTGAAGTGCGCCTTTAATTATATTTTGCAGTTTTGTAGTTGTGTCAATATGAATACCTTTTCTGATTTCTTTTACTATAGCTTTAGATATAACTCCTGCATGAGGTTCATCAGCATTCTCAGTAAGCATACCTTCTATTGCCTCTTGAGAAAGCCTTCTTAGCCTAGTTGATGCGGGTATACCAATTCCAGGATTCATTCTTAAATCCAAAGGCCCATTTTTTTTATATGAAAATCCTCTTTCAGGATTATCTATTTGCATTGAAGACACTCCTAAATCCGCTAAAACAAAGTTTAGTAGTCCTGATTCTGGCACTACTTCATCTATGTTTGAAAAGTTTAGATGTTTAGTAGTTAATATATTTGAGTCATAGCCTAGATTTTCTAAGCGCTCTTTGGTTTTTGGTAATTCAATTGAATCTATATCCAATGAATACAAATGCCCTTTAGAATCAAGTTTTTTAAGCATTTCTAATGTGTGTCCTCCATAACCTAAAGTTGCGTCTAATCCAACTTGGCCTGGTTTAATTTGTAGAAAATCTAGGATCTCATTTACCATTATAGGAATATGCATCCCTGCGGGTGTACTTCCTTTTTGAATAACCCTGTCAATTGTTTTTGAGTATTTTTCAGGATTTAATTCTTTATATTTTTCTTTATAAGATTTAGGATATTTACCACTATATCTAACTCTTCTTTTATGTGGTTTTTCTTGTTCAGCCATAATAATCTCCGCCTTTTGATATTCTAATATGTTATAATCTTAGTTTAACTCATACTGAGTATAAACTTATTATATAATATAATGCAAATAATTTCTCGTAAATATACGTTTAAACTCATCAAAGCCCACTAATATTAAATTAGCGGGCTTTGATATATAAGGAGAATTCTGAAAAAACAAATTAGTTAGTAAATTCCATAATGTAATTAGCAAGTGTATCAGGTAAATCAACTAATGGTGAGTGTCCAGAGTTTTTCAATACAATTTTTTTAGAATTAGTTATAGCTTCAATTGTTTCATCAACCATGTATTCTAAAACTACAGCATCGCTATCACCCCATAAAGATAATACCGGACAAGTTACATCCTTAATTGTACCATCTCCTAAAGAGACACCATTTGAGAAATTAGACATATTGAATGTTGTTAATGCCCAATCTACATCAATTATATTTCGTTGTTTCATTGTTTCTGATAAATACAATTTGTTATCTTCTTCACTTGGTTTATTAACTGTGTATATAGCTTGATCCCAAATTGAATTCATTATTTCTACACTATTAGTTTTGAAAATATTGTCCATAGGTTTTACTTGAACTGCATCTTCTGCTAATTCTTCAATACTGCTATAGAATTCACCGAGTTTTGGAGACCCATCATCATTCTTTTTATAGATTGGATATCCTCGGTATGAACAAGATTCAATCAAAATTAGCTTTTTTACTTGATCTTGTCTTTTTGATGCTATTTTCATACTTATAGCTCCGCCTGTACTCCAACCAGCTATATTGTATTTTTTAATGTTTAAAACATCTAGTAATTCACAGATATCATCTGAGAAATCTTCTAAACCTTTAATAGGGTTAATATATGATGAATCACCAAACCCTCTTAAGTCAGGTGCAATAACTCTATATTTGCGTCTAAGTCTTTCAATTAGCGGTTTAAAATGTAACCCACTACTCATGTTTCCATGAATTAAAACTAAAACTTCTTCTCTTGTACCTTTATCAATATAATGAATAGTTTCTCCATTACTTAATTTTAAATGTTTCTTATCCATATGTATTCCTCCTAAATAATTTTCGGTATATTTGTACTATTAATAAAACCAAGTATTATAGTTGTAAATAACTCAGGATCTTCGTACATAGATGCATGCCCTGCGTTAGGTAAATGTATTAATTTAGATCCTTTAATATTCTCATTCAAATACTTTTGTTCAAATGGTGGTGTTAAGAAATCATATTCGCTACTTATAATAAGTGTATTTGCAGTAATAATATGTAATGAATTTGTAGTGTCATGTGTCTCAGCACTTTTTGTTAATCTAACCATTGAATCTAAGAATAATGGGTTACTAAATAATGGCACTAATATTTTTTTTCTTTCTTCCATCCATTCAATATTTTCTGTATAAAACTTTGGAGAATAAATGTAAGGAATAGATATATTGTAGTACGCAAGTCCATTTCTAGATTCAGATACTTGATTCCATCCGTCTCCAATAGCTTTAAGCCAAGGACTAGTTTTAGCTACGCCATTAGCTAAAATTATTTTTTTAACTGTGGTTGGGTATTTAATACTGTATTTTAGTGCAATACTTGCTCCATAACTTATCCCTACCAAATTTACTTTTTCAAGTTTTAACTCGTTAATTAAACTGTTTAAAACTTCAACTTGTAGATCTAGTGTGTAGTTAGTATCAGATTTACTTGATTCACCTTGATCAACCATATCAAATCTAATCAAAGTATTGTTTTCACTAAGAGATTCTTTGAATATTTCCCAACTAAGAGTAGACATCATAATACCGTTTACTAAAATTATTATTTCTTTATCACTTTTTAAATCACCATCTACAACATATTTTATGTTAAAGTCATTGTGTTTTAAAAAACTCATTTAATATACCCGATTTCTAATGCTCTTTTTCTTAGTTCATCTTTGAATTTAGGATGAGAAATACTAATTAATAATTCAACTCTTTCTTTTACGCTTGTTCCTCTTAATCTTACTGCACCATATTCAGTAACAATGTAGTCTACATCATTTCTTGATAAACTTACTCCTGCTCCTGGTTTTAAGAAAGGAACTATTTTACTGATTTCTTCTCTTATGCCAGTTTCTTTATTTCTAACATTAGCTGTTGAATATAACGCAATAAAGCTTCTACCATTTTTACTTCTTTGTGCACCTGTAGCTGTATCACTTTGTCCACCTGTACCACTAAACTGTACTGGACCAATTGACTCACTGCAACACTGTCCTGTTAAATCTACTTCAATAGTAGTGTTTATCGATACTTGGTTATCGTTCTTCCCAATAACACAAGGATCATTAACATAATGTCCATCTAATATCATAATACTTGGGTTATCATCCATAAATTCATAGAGTTCTTTAGTCCCAAGTGCGAATGCCGCAACCATTTTTCCTGGATGCAATGTTTTCATACTATTATCAATTGCACCTGACTGTGCTAATTTCATTAATCCTGTGGTTAACATTTCAGTGTGAACACCTAAATGTTTTTTATCGCAAAGTGCAGCTGCAACAGCATTTGGGATTCCACCAATTCCTAATTGAAGAGAATCTCCATCATTAATTAGTTCCGCTATATGTTTTCCAATTAAAATATCTTTTTCATTTGGTTCAGTTTCAGGTAATACTGGTATATCATAGTCTACTTCAATAAAATAATCTATTAGACTTTCATGAACCTCTAAATCACCAAAAGTTCTTGGTAATTTGGGATTAATTTCTAAAATTACAGTTTTTGCTTTCGTAATCATTCCTTTTTCATATACATTTGACAATGATAATGAAACATATCCATGTTTATCTGGTGGTGTGCAATTTCCAATATAGATGTCAGGAATTTTGTGTTCTAATCTTCTTACTCCAGCAAAGTTTAAATGATTTGGAATATAAGAGATATTTCCATGTTTAAAAGCTTTTCTTAAGTCTCCACTAAAAAACCAACTATTGATAGTAAACTTTTCAGCTAAAGTCTCATCTAACATAAATTGATATTTTGATAATGGTAAACAGTTATCAATTGTTACATGATCGATTTTATTCGCTATTTCATGTAAGTGAGCAAAAAACTCTCGTCCTTCACTTGCAGCCATACCGGCAACTATGTAATCTTCATTTTTTACTAGGTTTAATGATTCTTGTAGTGTAATTAGTTTTGCCATAATGTCCTCCTAAAGTATAAATGTTGTACAGGGAGATTTTAAAATCGCCCTGTACACATTTAAATTTAAATATTTTTTTATTAGTTTCCTAAAATCTCATCAATTGGTTGAATAGGTCTTGTAACCACCCATGCATAAACTTCATCAGAACCTTCTAATTTAGTTAATGCCATAGATTGTGTACCAACTCTAGAACCATTTGAATAATCTAAGAATCCACCAAATGGATTTTGTATTGGAGCTGATTCCATTGCATCAATGAAATTTGGCCAAGTTAAATCATCTTCGCCAACTGCTTCTAATCCTGCAACAAAGAATGATGCAGCGATCCATCCAGTCATAGCATAAACGCTTGCTACATAATCAGGATTAAATTTAGTCATTTCTGCTACATATAAGTTATATGCTGCAGAGAAAGTAGTTCCATCTGCTTCAAAGAAATCAACCCATGCACCTGCATAAACGTCAAATGATGGTAAAACATCTTTAACTAATGTACCAAATGATGGACTTGCATTTACATAAGAAGTAATACAATCAACATCACTACCTGCAAGTTGTAATGCTTTCATAGCAGTACCTGCACTTGATTGGTTAGCTGCAATAATGATAAAATCAACATCAGCTTCAACTATAGCTATTGCTGCTGCACTGTAATCTGAAGCTGCATATTCAACTTCTTGTACAACTAATTCAACACCTAAGTTAGTTGCTTCAATTTCAATACCTTGTAACATACTTGTTCCTGAATCATCATTTGAATAGATAACACCAATTTTAGCTGCATTAAAATCTCCAACAGCACGTGCAACCATTACTTGACCTTCAGCTGGATAAAGAGGTTGAACTGGGAATGAAGCTCTTTCGTTTCCAGTTGCTTCTTGGTTGAATAATGTCCCAACACCAGTAGCATAATAAACTCTAGGAATTCCAACTTCTTCTAAATATGATTCAGTAGCTCCAATAATAGGAGTTCCGAAATGTCCTACAAATGCAAATATTTCATCATCTTCAACTAATTTTTCTGCATAAGTAAGCCCTGTAGCTCCATTAAACTCATCATCATAATGAACAAATTCAATCATTCTACCATTTACTCCTCCATCGTTGTTAACCATTTCAAAATATGCTTCGATTCCCGCAACAAATGGTAAACCAACAAATGCTAACCCGCCAGATGTTGCAGCTGAGTTACCAACTAATACTGTTGTATCTGTGACACCTTGTGCTGATTCAGTTTCATCTTTACATGCAGATAAAGTAAACACAGCAAATGCCAATGTCAATACTAATAATAATTTTTTCATAATTTCCTCCATTTTCTATTTTTTCTGATTTTTTATTTAAATCAGCTTGAACCTATTATTTACCTAAATACGCTTCTACTAATAATGGGTTATTCATCAACTCTTTTGATTCACCCTCCATTATTATTTCTCCGACCTGTATAACATATACATAATCAGCAATCTTTAAAGTCTGTAGTGCATTTTGTTCCACTATTAAGACCGTAACTCCTTCTTTTTGAAACTCTTTAACAATATTAAATATATCTCTAACAATAAGTGGTGCAAGTCCTAAAGAAGGTTCATCAAGGACCAATAACTTAGGATCTGCCATCAATGCTCTTGAAATAGCTAGCATTTGTTGTTCTCCACCTGATAAGGTATTTGCAATTTGTGATTCTCTTTCTCGAAGAACAGGGAAATACTTATACACTCTTTGTTTATTGTTATTAATTTTTTCTTTTCTTGTTAACATAATTTCTGGATCTTTACCTTCTAATCCAATTTTTGAATCATCAATTCTTTTTTGAATACTTTTTGTAATTACCTCTTTAAATATCTTAGATAATTTAACTGGACCTTTTTTTAACTTGAAAGCTCCTATTCTTAAATTTTCCTCAACAGTTAAATCTGGGAAAACCTGTCTACCTTCAGGGCTTTGAATAATACCAGCAACAGCAATCTTTTCTACAGCTGTTTTAGTTATATCTTCACCTCTGAAAGTGATACTTCCTGTATCAGCTTTCATAAGACCTGAAATCTTTTTAAGCAATGTAGTTTTACCACCACCATTTGATCCAAGAATTGCTACAATACTTCCTTTTTTTACAGTGATATCTATTCCTCTTAAAGCCTTGATAGGACCATAACTAACACTTAAATCTTTTATTTCTAATAGGTTTTCAGCCATTATTCATCATCCCTTCCTAAGTAAGCTTCTTGTACATCGGGATGTCTTTTAATGTAGTCAGGAGTTCCTAAAGCTAGGAATTTACCAAAGTTTATAGCACAAATTCTATCACACACTCCCATAACAAATCCCATATCATGTTCTACTAATAAGATTGAACATTTATAGTTTTCCTTAATTTGAATCATTAATTTTGATAACTCAGTTGTCTCTGTTTCGTTCAATCCGGCAGCTGGCTCATCTAAGATAATTAATTTAGGATTACTCATTAAAGTTCTGGCGATACCTATCTTTTTTAATATTCCATAAGGTTGTCCAGCAACATATTGATCTTTAAGATAATCAATTTTCATGAATTTTAAGATTTCTAAGGCTTTTGCTTTATAGAAAGTTTCTTCCTCGGATGCTCTTTTACTTCTAAATATATGACCTATGAAGTCAGATTTAAATAATGTGTGAGCGCCAATTAACAAGTTATCTATTACAGATAAATCCTTTATTAACTCAACATTTTGAAATGTTCTTACTAGTCCTTCTTTTATAATCTTTTCAACATGAATATCGTTTAAATTAATTATTTCGTTTTTCTTGTTATTAAATATAATTATACCATCTTTATCTTTATAGAATTGTGTTATACAGTTAAATACTGTTGTTTTACCAGCACCATTTGGACCAATAAGTCCAAATATCTCATTTTCTTTTATATCAAAAGATAAATTATTTACTGCTGTTAATCCGCCAAATCTCATTGATAAATTTTGAATATCTAATAATGTTCCAGGCTTTAGAACGTATGATTTATTAGTGTTATCACTCATCGCCATCACCTGCTTTTAATTTATTTTGTTTATGTATTTTATATTTATTATATAGTTTTTTGATATCATGAGTGACATGAATCATACCATATGGATAAAACATTACAACAACAATGATTAATATTCCTGAGAATAAATAAGCAACTCCACTTACGCTACTAAATAAATCTTCAAGATATAATTTAGGTATTCCATATATAATAAATACTCCTAAGAATGTCCCAAATATTGATTTCATTCCTCCAACAACAACCATTGCTAGAATTAACAATGTTAACATTAAATTCCAATCAAGTGGTTGTACGTATCTATAGAATGATGCATAAAGTATCCCACCGATAGTTGCGTAAAGAATTGCAACAACAAAAGAGAATAATCTATATTTAGATATGCTAACACCCATTGCTTGAGCTGATGAGTTACTTCTACTCATAGCGAGCAGTGCTCTACCTGTTTTACTTTTGGTCAGATGGTACATAACAACCATCATTACTACCATGACGAAACTTAAAAAGATATATGTCATATTTCTATCTAGTTCAATAAATCCCAACAATGTTGGATATTTATAGTGAACTCCACCATATGCATTTGTAAACCAAGTTACCCTTTTAAATATTTGACTAAATATTTCTCCAACTGCGAGTGTGGAAATTGCTAGATATACTCCCTCTACCTTTAAAGAGAATAATCCAACTGCAAGACCAATAAATGTTGCAATAACTATTGTAATTAAACTAGATATTTCATATGGGAATCCTAAGGTTTCGAAATATACAACTCCGTAAGCTCCGAATCCTACAAAACCTGCAGTACCTAAACTCATTAACCCTGAGAAACCTAGTAAAATATTAAGCCCTAAAGCAACGATTGTGAAAATTATGATATATGCATATAATGAAACTGTTGAGTAATTCATTATATCAAGCTCTGATAATAACAATATGACATTAAGTCCTACAAACAAATATACAAAACGTCTATACATAGCATCTGTTTTAACAGCTGAAACCATTCTTCTAAATGAATCCTTTATATATATAGTTATTTTGTTAAAATAAGATAATACTTTTTTCATATTCATCACCTAGACCTTTCTAACAAGCTTCTTACCAATAATTCCAACTGGTTTGAAGAATAAAAATACTAGGATAAGAACATATACTATTACTGTGCTCCAAACACTCCAAGTTGGTGGTAAATAATAAGCTGCCATATTACTAGAGAAAGCTATTATATAAGCTCCAATAACTGGCCCATAAAATGTTTGGAAACCTCCAAGCACACATGCAAAGAATGCACTAACTTGAATTGAACCCATCATATTGATATCAACTTGTGTTTGAGGTGCAACAATAATCGCAGCAAGTGTTCCAAATGTTGCCGCTGTTGCCCAAGAAATCATTGTTACTGATTTTGTTGGTACTCCCATAAGTCTTGATGTTATTTCATTTGATGCAGTAACTCTTATTGCGAGTCCCCAATCGGTAAATTGGATAAATAGGAACACTGCTCCCATTAATAATAACGACATTCCTATAGTAAAGAATGAATTATAACCAATTGTTGCACCTAATATGGTAATAGTTGTAGTAGGACTATATGGAATGAATTGTGGTAAAGGTATTGGTTCAACACCAAATAACCAAGGTATTATTCCTATAATAACTATAATCAATCCTAACGTAATTATCTGTTTACCTATGTTTCCAACTTTATTAGCCGGTCTAATAAATACTGTGTCTATAATAAATCCAGTAATTATTGCAGTAACCATAGCTGCAGGAACTACAGCCCATATAGACCATCCCCACTTCATTAATAATGTGGCAGCAACAAATGCATTAAGAGTTCCAATTGAACCTTGTGCAAAGTTTGTTGTTTTAGATGTTCTATAAATTAATACTATCCCAAGTGAAGCAAGAGCAAATACACTTCCTGTTTCCAAACTTCTAAATAATAATTGTAGAAATACACTCATTTAGCCCCACCTCACTATACTAGATGCCCATACATATCCAATTCCAGCGGCTAGTAAACAAATATTATCGCCTTCTTTAATTGAGTTATTCTCATTTGCTAAATGCAAAGATAGTATTTGATCTATTTGGCCAATATGACCGTATTCTTCTAAATAAATTGTTTGTTCATCTTTTAAATTCAGTTCATTCATCATTGCTTGATGACCAGATCTTTTAATATGTAGAATAGCTAGAAAATCTAAATCTTTTCTTGCGATATGTGATTTTCTTAATGATTCATCTATACATTTTAACCAATTAGGAAAGCTTACTTTATTAAGTCTTTCTTTCATTTTTACAGGATCTAATAATCTTAATGATTTATATGCTTCTTCAATATTGTCCTTAGTTATAGGATTACACGACCCACCAATTTCAACACCTGCAGTTCTTGCGAGTGTTCCATCAGCCATAATATGTGAACCTAAAATTAAGTTTTTCGGATGGTTTTTGCGTAAAATCATTGCTCCACCACCAGCTGATAAATTAAACATCATTGACATGTTTTTATCTTTATAGTCAACAAAGTCACCATTTCTATAACCACCAGCAATCATAATTGTGTTTATATCAGGATCACTTATTAACATATCTTTTGCTATCTTTATTGCAGAAACAGTTGTACAACAACGATTTTGAAGATCTATACCCCATGCATTAGTTGCACCTATTTTACCTTGTACGTACAAAGCAGAAGTTGTCAGAGGATATTCTTTCCATTCTTCAGTAACTGACAACACTACATCAATTTCCAAAGGATCAACACCAGTATTTTTTAGGCAATCAATTGCGGCTAAATAAGACATTTCTTGAGATCCTTCTTCACTATTTGCAATTCTTTTTTGTTTTATCCCAAGTTTATCTATTACTGCTTCTTCAGTCCATACGCCCATTGTTTCAACTGAAATTTCTTTTGCTGTCATAATTTGTTTTGGTAAGTAAATCCCAGTCCCTACAATACCTACTGTTATTTGTGACATTGAATCACCTCTCTATATTTATTTAAAAATGTTATAATCTCATTCCACCATTAACACTTAAAGTGTGCCCTGTAATATATGAAGACTCATTGCTAGCTAAGAATAAAGCTACATTTGCAATTTCTTCAGGTTGTCCTAATCTTTTTAACATTGTAAGAGCTGCAAATTTTTGTAATAACTCTTCAGGTATAGTTTTTAAAATATCTGTCATTACATATCCAGGAGCAATTGCATTACATCTTACTGGTACACCTTTTCTTGCGAATTCTTTTGCCCAAGTTTTAGTTAATCCTAATAACCCAGCTTTTGTAGCTGCGTAGTTTGCTTGTCCAATATTTCCATATTCTCCAACAACACTACTAATATTAATAATAGATCCTCCACCAATGTTTTCCATTTGTGGTCCAATGTGTCTAACTAAGTTAAATACACCTTTAAGATTAACATCTATTACTAAGTTCCATTGTTCATCAGTCATTTTTCTAGTCATTGAATCTCTAGTGATTCCTGCGTTATTAACTAAGATATCAATTTGTCCATATTCTGCGACTATTTCATCAAAGAATTTTTTACATGCTTCTGAATCAGTAACATTTAATAAAGACCCTTTAACATTTTTATGAGTATAAGATAACTCTTGCATATCTGCAGAGATTACTTTTGCTCCTTGATTCGCAAAGCTTAAACATATTTCTTTACCTATTCCGTTTGCTCCGCCTGTAACAACGGCAACTTTACCTTCTAATCTCATTTTCTAAACCTCCATATTTTTAAGGATTACAGCAGTACCCATACCGCCACCGATACATAAAGTAGCTAATCCAAATTTTACTTTTCTTTTTATCATTTCATGAATTAATGTTGTTGTGATTCTGTTCCCGCTTGCTCCAACAGGATGTCCAAGTGCAATAGCTCCACCATTAACATTAGATCTTTCTAAAATTTCTTCTTTTGATAAATCATGTTCTTCAACTAAAGAAGCAATAACACCTAAACTTTGTGCTGCAAATGCTTCATTAAGTTCCATTAATCCCATTTCACTTAATTTCATGTTTGAATATTTTAATGCGCTTCTAATTGCAGGTACAGGTCCAAGTCCCATTACACTAGGTTCAACTCCACCTTGTCCAATTCCAACAACTTCTACTAATGGTTTTAAACTATATTCTTTTAAAGCTTCTTCACTTACAACTAACATAAAGCTTCCACCATCATTAATACCACTAGAATTTCCGGCAGTTACGCTTCCACCTTTTTTAAATGCAGGTCTTAAAGAACCTAATTTTTCTAATGTTGTTCTTCTATTTGGATATTCATCTGTATCAAAGACAACTTCATCTCTACGTGATTTAACTGTAATTGGAACAATCTCATCTTTGAATTTCCCAGCATCGATAGCCTCTATAGCTCTTCGTTGTGATTCAATTGCAAATTCATCTTGTTCTTCTCTTGTTAATTCAAATTGATCTGCGATATTTTCTGCAGTTATTCCCATATGAACATTATCAAATGGATCAGTTAAAGCATCAGCAATCATATGATCAGTTACAGTAAATCCACCCATTTTATATCCTTGTCTAACTCTACCAGGAATGATGTTTGGTGCCATACTCATAGATTCTACACCACCAACAATTACCATATTATGTATATCGGCTTTAATTGAAGTAAAAGCAGTCATTATAGTTTTCATACCACTACCACATACCATGTTAATTCCATATGCTGGTACACTTACAGGAATTCCTGCCTTAAGTGATACTTGTCTTGCAACACCTTGCCCCAACCCTGCAGGTAAAATATTACCAATTACAACTTCATCAATCATTTCTTTTGGAATTTTTGTTTCTTCTAAAATGTTTTTAATTACTTCACTACCATAAACCGAAGGATGTACTGTGCTTAATCCTCCAAGAAAGCTTCCTATAGCTGTTCTTTTTGCTGAAACAATAAATACTCTACTCATAATTTTTTCTCCTTTACATTAAAATATAGATTATAAATGCAATTTGCATTTCAGTAAATATTTTAGTATACTATGTTAGTGAAATAGCAAGATAAATGAATAAGCTCTCATAACATGAACACTTGTTCAGTATTATAGCATAAAGCGTTTACATTGTCAATTTACAATCCGTTATAAAAGGAGAAAAATATGGACTATGAGATAAACATTCCAACATCACGTAATGGTAAAGCCACTTTCAAATTACTTCTTGAAACAAGTATTAAAGTTTTTTATGAAAAAGGGTACCATAATACAACAATAAAAGACATAACAAACGAGGCTGGAGTTGCTGCCGGCACCTTCTATTTATACTTTAAAAACAAATTTGTTTTGTATAAATATCTACTATTAGAAATACACCATGATATTAGGAGAACAATATCACAAAAAGTTGCTCTTGTAGAAGGTCGTTTTGATAAAGAAAGAGAAGGTCTTAAGACTTTTATTCAATATACAATAAAGAATCCTCATTCTTATAATATTATATGGGAGTCTTTATATATTGATAAACAGTTATTTATAGATTACTACTCTGGATTTGCAAAGAGATATGAAAAGGGATTAAATCAATCCATCGTTGATGGAGAATTACACAATGTTGATACTGAGTTAGTTTCGTATATACTTATGGGTGTTGCCAACTTTATCGGTTTAAAAGTTATATTAAACCTAGGATCAAATAACGAAGATATTGAATTAGTTGTTGATAATGTTATGAAAATTATTAAAACGGGAATATTTAAATAAATAGAACAAAAACACACAATTGATATTTAACATCAATTGTGTGTTTTTGTTTTTTTTATAATTATATGTCTATTTCTTTTTCAGTTCGAATTTGTATGCAACAAATTCAATAATAATCTAGAAAACCAAAAAGTGAATAAATATTTACTAGATATCTCACCAGATGTTCTTAAGATTGCTCCTACAATACAAAATATTATAGGCTATAATACATTTCGAATTCTATTGGGTGAGGCATTTTATTTACCTTTAAGAAATCTTCTCTAATTCTTTTAATATGGTTTTTAATTATATTTTCTGTGAATACCCCTCCAGCTAATAAGAATTTATAGTCTTTTTCAAGCTCGTTAGAAGCTTCATATAAACTTGTTGGAAGTGAATCTAATTTTGCCTGTTCTTTTTCTGATAAGTCAAATAAATTAATATCATATGGTCCATAGCCTGCTTTAACAGGATCAATTTTATTAAGTATTCCATCAAACGCAGCCATCATTATAGCAGAGTATGCTAAATATGGATTAGCCGTAGCGTCAGGACTTCTTAATTCAAAACGTTTTTCATCAGCTGTAATAGTATACCCTGGAATTCTTATAACTGCAGAACGATTAGCTGTTGCATACCCGATAGTTACTGGAGCTTCAAATCCTGGTACAAGACGTTTATATGAATTAGTTGACGGGTTAGCAATAGCACTTATAGCTTTTGCATGTTTTAAGATTCCACCAATAGCGTAGTGCGCTAATTTTGATAATCCTGAATATCCTTTTTCATCATACATAATATATTCATTATTCTTTTTCAATTGGATATGAACATGCATTCCATTACCACATTCATCAACAAATGGTTTTGGCATAAAAGTAACTGATTTTCTTAATTTAAATGCAGTTAAATTCAATAAATTCTTTAACTTCATTGTTCTATCACCCATATCTTTAATTCCTGAAAAGTTTACTTCTATTTCAACTTGTCCTGGTCCACCATTTTCAGAATGGTGATATTTAATAGGTATATTTATTTTTTCAGCCTCAATTGCGACTTCAGTTCTAAACTCATAACTTGCATCAAATGGAGAATCTAAATGATATCCACCATGATGTGGGACAGTGAATCCAATATTCTTATATGAATCATCACTTGAATTCCAATTAGCCTGAGCACTATCTAATTTAACTTCCATGTGTTGATTAGTATTTTTATATGAAACATGATCTAAAACAAAGAATTCAAATTCTGGTCCTAAAAGACAAGTGTCTGCAATGTCTTTGTCTATCATATATGTTTCTGCTTTTTCAGCAATATATCTTGGGTCATCTTCAAATCTTCTAAGCTTGTTTCCGTCAATAACATAGATATTTGCAATCACAACAATAGTCTTATGTACTTTACTAGAATCTATATAACATGTAGTAATGTCAGGAATCATAACCATATCAGATTTATCTACAGTTAAAAATCCATAACTTGAACCATCAAATCCAATTCCTTTTATCATCAAGTCCGATGATAACTTTTGAGAAGTTATAGATAATCGATGCCATTTGCCTCTCATATCAATAACTTTTAGATCAATTATTTCAACTTCTTCTTTATCACAATAATTAATCATTTCTTTAATGTTTTTAAACATAATATCTCTCCTTATGAATTAAGTAATAACGCTTTCACAAAAACATTATAACACATAATGTTTTAAAGAAAAGATAATTATACACAATTGCTTTTTTCCCATAAAAAACACCTCCAAAGTTATACTGTCTACTTTGGAGGTGTTTTTTATATCCAATACGGCTACTTATTTCTAAGCCTGTTTTTTACAATTAAATTATTAAAATCATTATTGTTTACTAGTTAATACTTCCCCACTTAATTAAAATTTGAAGTAGGAGCATTCTTGAACAATGTGGTAAAAATCAGTGACGAAAATGTTGTTTCATCTAAAGAAATAGTTGTCTCAAGAATATCAACCTCTGGTTCAACAACGGTTACTGTTCTTATAAGTTCTTGAATACTACCATTTATTGTTGTTGAGTATCTAATTTCATATACTCCTGTATTGCTTGGATCTAAATTACTTAAAACACTAACTTCAGCATCGGGATCGCCAGCTACATATGCTCCTGGATCTTCAAAAGTAGAATTAAGTTCTATTTCCATTTCAGCATTTCCATTTAATATAAACATAACAATGCTACTTACTTTGCTATCTCCAAGATATAGTGTTTCTATAAGTGAATCAATTAATTCATCTTCATCATTAATTGAAACAGTAAAACCTAAACTATAACTACCATTTCCTACAACTTCAATGTTAACACCAAAGTCAGGAATTGCCTCACCCTCAATTATAATAAATCTTTTTCATAATTATCTTCCCCAGTGTAGTAAATATATTCATTTTTAGAATATCATGTTCAACTTAATTACTCCAAAATACTTTTTATTGATTATGATTACTATAAGTAGTCTCTAACTTTTAGTTATTTTATATACTATATGTTAATATAAACATAGGTGATATAAATGAATAAAAAAGTAGATTTTTATGATTCACATCTTCACTTATTAGGATTAGGATATAATGAGTCTTTAATAGATTTAAATACATACAAAAGTATTAAGTCAATTATTAAAATTAAATCTGATAAAGACCTGATATTAGGTAGAGGATGGCATCAAAATAACTTTGAAGAAAAAAGATATCCAACCAAACATGATTTAAATAAATTATCATCAGAAAAACCAATAATATTCATAAGAGTTTGTGGACATGTTTTAGTATGCAATGATAAAGCAATGGAACTTACTAAAATTAATAAATCATCATTGCAAATTGATGGTGGATCTTTTGATTTTAATACAGGTGTCTTTACCGAAGATGCACTTGGAATAATATACTCACTTATTCCAACACCGACAAAAGCAGATATAAAAGAAATGTTTATAAAAGGAAATAATATTTTACTTAAAAATAATATAACTCATTGTGCAAGCGATGACTTTTCTACTATACAAGTTCCATATGAACTTATCATAGAATGTTTAGAGGAACTATATAATAATGGTTTGATGCAAGTAAGTCTTTATGAACAAGTAAATCTACCCTCTAAAGAATTATTACTTGATTATATAAATAAGGGATATCATAAGAAGAAATTTAATGGTTTCAGAATGGGTCCACTTAAATTACTCGCTGATGGTTCACTTGGTGGCCGTACAGCATACCTTAATGAACCATATGAAGACGATCCATCAACAAGAGGTATAAAAGTGTTTAAAGACAGTGAACTTGAAGAGCTAATATATATAGCTGATTCTAACTGTATGGATGTAGCTATTCACGCAATTGGTGACGGTATGATTGATATAGTATTAAATTCAATTGAGAAGTCTCTTATGAAAACAAAGAGAGTGGACCATAGACATAGTATTATTCATGCACAACTTGCGAATAGAAGACAGATTAAGAGAATGAAAGAACTTGGTGTAAGTGTTATAGTTCAACCAGTATTCTTAAATAGTGACATCCCAATAATTGAGAAAAGAATTGGTAAAAAAAGAGCAAATGAATCTTACCTTTTTAAAACAATGTATAGGGAAGGTATTAGGGTAGGTTTTAGCACAGATTCTCCAGTAGAAGCTGTTAATCCGTTAGATAATATAAAAATAGCCATGACAAGAAAATCAATTAAGTTTCCTGAACTTGGTGAATTTTTACCAGGTGAGAAATTTACATATGAAGAATCTATTGAATGTTATACTATAAACAATTCTTGGTTATCATACGATGAATAAATTTAAATCCAAATAAAAAACTACAGTATTGTTCATGAACTGCACCCTCTCTTTTTCATAGTTTCCTATGTCCAAGTTTATGGGTTCAGTGCATTCAGTTCACTGTAGTTTTTTATTTGGATTTAAATTTAATTATTATTACTAATATCAAAATATGCTTTAGCTAATTTAGCTCCAACTTTTGCGTTGTTATAAACTAACGCTAAATTCGCTATTAGACTTTTACCGTTTGTTCCTTCAACAATTGTTTTTAGTAAGTATGGTGTTACATCCTTACCCTCGATACCATCAATAAAACTTTGTTTAATCGCTTCGTCTATAATTCCGTTAATATAATCTGGATCTAAAGAATCTTCCTCTGGAATTGGATTAGCAACTAACACTCCACCTTTTAACTGAAGCTGGTCTTTTACATAAATCATTTCAGCTAGTTCTACTTCATCTTCAACAAAGTTTGTAAGTTTGATGTCAGAAGTTCTTGTGAAGAACGCTGGTAATACTTCTGTTTGATACCCCACAACTGGCACTCCATTTGTTTCTAAGTATTCCATTGTTCTTGGTAAATCTAGTATAGCTTTAGCTCCAGCGCAAATTACAGTTACATTTGTAAGAGCTAGCTCTTCTAAATCTGCGGATATATCAAGTGTATTTTCGAATCCTCTATGAACTCCACCAATTCCACCTGTTACAAAGAATTTAATTCCAGCCATTTCTGCACAAATCATTGTTGAAGCAACTGTTGTCGCTCCGAGAGATTTGTTTGCAACTATTTTTGCAACGTCACGTCTAGATACTTTTGCAACATAATCAGCTTTTGCTAATGTTTCTAAATCTTCATTTGATAATCCTATTTTGATTTTACCATCCATGATAGCGATAGTCGCAGGTACTGCTCCTTCTGCTCTGACAATTTCTTCAACTTTTTTTGCCATTTCCACGTTTTGTGGATATGGCATACCATGAGAAATTATTGTTGATTCTAGTGCAACTACTGGTTTGTTATTTTCTAGCGCTTCTTTAACCTCTTGTTTAATGTCTAAAAATCTTTTATATGTTTTCATTTTTAGTTAACTCCCTTTTTATTAGGTTCATTGATAATTCTGGATTTACTGAATATGGTACTTGTATTGTTAAACTTGAGCTCATTGTTCCAATAATAACACTTTCTTTAAAACTATGATCTGTGGTTAACGAGTAAATAAGTGCACTACTAAAAGAATCTCCAGCACCTGTAACATCAATGACTAAGTTATCTTCAACAACAAATGCATTTTGATGTTTTACTTGTTTTTTTTCACCATAATATGATCCAGCTGTTCCGGCAGTAACAACTGCTTTTTTAACGCCTTTTTCTAACCACATTTGACATAACTCTTCAACATTTTCATTATCTGTTTTGAAGTATGTTTGAGATTCATCTTTATTACATATAATGATATCGATACCTTTTATGTCTTTTGGAAGGTGTTTCATTTTTGGAGTTGATACTCCTATAATCCCAAGTGGTATATCTTCATTTCTAGTAAACTCTATTAATGATTCAACAGCTTCTTTTGAGATATTAAGATCTGCGATAATCCACGAACTTAAATTCAAATGTCTTTTATGTTCTAATACCCAAGATCTGTCCATTGAACTGTTGATTGACATATCAGCATAACCAACATCCATATTCCCTTTTGGATTAATAATTGAATAGTATCCTCCAGTTGTTTTACCTTTCAATTTATCAACTGCGAATACTTCCATAAGTTTTTTAGATGACTGTATTAGATTCTCGCCATATGCATCATCTCCAACTACGGACATGAGTGATACTTTACAATCGAGCCTCGCTAAGTTTTCAGCAACGTTTCTAATCACCCCACCAAATGATGTATTAGAATTTATTGGATTTGATGTACCTAACTTCATTTCTTCTTCAAGTTTAAATGTATAATCAATATTAGCACTACCCACACACGTTATATATCTATCCTGGCTTAGAACATACGGTTTACCTAAAATATGTCCCTTGTTTTGAAGACTTGATATAAGATTAGCAACAGCTGGTCTAGAAATTTCTAATATCTGAGCAATGTCTTTTTGACTGATATAAGGATTATCTTCTAAAATCTTTAATAACTTTTTTTCATTTCTATTAAGGTCCATTGTATTTCTCCCTTACTTTTGTTTGTTTTTAAACATTTGTTTACTTCATTAGTATACATCGCTCATAAATAAATGTCAAAGGTAATAATTTATCCAATAAAAAAACCTCATATATCAAATTATTTGAGGTTTTTTAATATCTATTCCTTGAATCTATTTATAAGATCCATAACTTTATCTTCGATAATGTCTCTTATTTCTTCAAAGCCACTTTTAGGTCCATCACTAGGATCTTCAAGTCCCCAGTCTTCTCTGTGTTTTGTAGGGACAAAAGGACATTCAACTCCACACCCCATAGTAACTAGTATATCTAATTCTTGTGGTATATCTTTTAATAGTTTTGAATAAGCGTGACTCATATCTATACCAATGTCTGTCATAACTTCTAATGCCATATGCTTAGGAAAATCATACTTTTCTGTGCCTGCGGAATATACATCAAAAAAATCAGAACCTAACTGTTTCATGAATCCTTCTGCCATTATACTTCTACAACTATTATGGACACAAATAAAAGCTATTTTTTTTTTCATTATCATTACCCCACTTAAAATTGTTTCTATATTTAAATTCTAATCTTTATATGAATAAATAACCAAACGCATTAAAAAGATATCCAGTGATTATAATACCTATTGTTATTATCCCAACAAATGTGAATAATAGTTTAGGTTTTACAACTTTCTTTAATAGTATTATAGAAGGTAGACTTAGAGCTGTGACTGCCATCATAAATGCGAGTACAGTTCCAATCCCAACTCCTTTTAGTACCAATGCTTCTGCGATTGGTAATGTCCCAAATATATCTGCGTACATTGGCACTCCTACTACTGTGGCTATAATTACTGAGAACGGATTGTTTTCTCCTAGTACAGTTTCAATAAACGATTGAGGGATAAATCCGTGAATCACAGCACCTATCCCAACACCAATAAAAATATACATCCAGACTTTTGATATTATTTCTTTAACTTGTTCAATCGAATATGTGTGACGTTCTTTCTTTGTCATTGAAAAATCTATTTGATCATTAGAATTATTTTGTTTTCGATTCTTAAGAACAAAATCTTCAACATGTTTTTCCATTTTCAATGCACTTATAAGTGTTCCACCAATTACAGCTATTACTAATCCTACAACCACGTAAGCTAAAGCAATAGGCCACCCAAATATACTCGCAAGTAATATTACTGATGCTAAATCAACAAGTGGTGATGATATTAAAAATGAAAATGTAACTCCTATTGGTAATCCCGCTTTTGTAAACCCTACAAAAATAGGGATTGAAGAACAAGAGCAAAAAGGAGTCACAGTTCCTAGTAATGCTCCAATAATGTTGGCTGGAACCCCTTTTATGTTTCCTAATATTTTACTCGTTCTTTCTGGTGAGAAATATGATTGAATATATGATGATACATAAATAAGTACAATCAATAGTATAAAAATCTTTATAACATCAAAGAAAAAGAATGATACACTTTTGAATAAAAGACTTTCTGTATCAAGGTTGATTACATTTTCAAGAAATCTATTAACAATGTTTTCAAGCCATGTCATTTTTAAGAATATATCGTTTATTTGTATAAAAAACTCTTTTATAAACTGCATTGTTCTGCCTCTCTATCTATCATTTGTTCAATAAAGAATTTAACATCTGTTAACATGTCTTTATTAATATAGTATTTAATCCAATTTCCTTCTCTAACTGACTTTGCAAGTCCAACTTCACTTATCAACTTAAGATGATAAGAAAGTGTTGGCTGTGTAATCGGTAGCTTATCAATAAGTGT
>JAFLJX010000055.1 GCA_022712785.1 Mycoplasmatota bacterium
TAAAGTATCCTTACTCATATATACTTTTTCTTTTATCATATAGCAATAATTACATGATAAATTACAATCATTTGTTACGTTTAATAAAAGATAGTTAAAATCATCACTCGCATTATCATAAACATCTATTGTTTTTAGATTGATATTCTCAAGAAAATCATCAATCTTTTTAATCTCGAAAAATTTATACTGCTCTTTTTCTATTGCAATCCATTTCCCATTTTTATTGTTACCAATAACAACAATGTTATTGTTTTCTAATTTATTATCCATTGTTCATCCTCCTAAACACAACGGTTTCAATAATTGTAAAGTCTTGATATGACGAAAAAATTTTAAAAGTATTACTATTTGTTTTTCTAGATACTACTTCTGTATCGATTAAACCATATTTTTTAAAGTCAATATTGTATGCTAATTGCTTATCTTTATCTAGAGAATTTTGAAAATCTATTAAGTTCATTGTTGAAAGACTTGAAACTCGTTTTAAATTTTCACTAGATATATCAGAGTATTTTATTATAGATAACAATTTTTGCTTAAAAATACAAGTTTTGAAAATAAAACTCAATTTAATACCCAAGCTTTTCAAACTCTTGTGTGTAACCACTAATTGTATGTCATAACAATCGTTATTTATAAAACTAAATAACTCGTCACTGTAGAATTCATCTGAAAAAATTGTAAACTTAGGATGGTTATTTTCAAAATAATCTTCAATAGCCCTTTTAATTCTATTTATGTATATCTTATTAAACATTGGTTCTGTTCCTGTCAAAAAAAGTTTGCTCCCTTCAAATCTGGAATATAGGGCTTTGATTATTGTTGTTGTCCCAGAGTTTCGTTCGCCTCTTATCAATATGACTTTATTTTTCTCATCATCTATAATATTTATTAACTCATTTATTTTTTTTTCATAAAAGACCTTATACTCACTCATAGTTTCCTACCCCTTTGTAACTTCTAACACCCTTTTTCCAAATAGCACTAACAATAATTGTATAGCTTATAAATGAAAAGCCTATAAGTAGAATATTAAAATCCTTCGGAAGTTTAAAGATATATGTTGTTGGGATAAATGAAATTACACCTATCGGAATTAAGTATAATAGTAAAATTCTCATTATTTTCGGATATATAGTGATTGGATATTTTGAAAAATTCATACCATGATTAACTACCTCGATAAATCTTCCCATTGTATTTGGTAGGTAAAAAGATAATGATGCAATAAGAATGTACGTAAGTAGCAAAATGATTACTCCACATATTACAAAACCAAGTAATATCAATATATGATAGCTTTCAAATGTAAAATCTAAAACACTAATAGAACGCCATAAAACCATAATACCTACAATAATACCTCCAATATCACCTAATCCCTTGCTTATCGACTGAAGCAATGGAGAAATTGGTCTTAGTAAAACACTATCAAATTCACCTGATAAAAGAATAGAACTAAAATCGTATAACGGCCAAAACAATAATGCAAACACTCCATATATAAAGCTAAAGAGACCATAAATAAATAGAACTTCACCATATCCATATCCATTTATATTTGGAATACTCAAAAATATTACTTCAATAAAAATTAAACCAGAAATTTGAGTTATAAAATCTGAAAAAACGAACATGAAAAAGTCATATTTGTAACTCATTCTACTTTGAAGTTCTTTCGACCTAAAAATTAAGTAATATCTGAAATTTTTCCTAATCATATTTACCCTCCAAACAAAATTTGTTTCCTCTTACTTAGCAAATCAAGAATAAAACAGATAACTAGTAAGAATGCTAACCATAAACTCATTAATGGAATATTGTCAACTAGTTCATTCAAACCAAAACTACCTTGTAAAACTTTTACTGGGTAGTATATAAAATATTTAAATGGCAGTAACATAAAAACTTTATAAATACTGTCAGGGAAAAAAGTTAAAGGGATCAGTCCTCCACCAACAACAGATATGGTTAAACTCTTTATATGTCGCAATCCTCCTGTGCTTTTTGTCCAATAAGTTAACAAACCAATTATATAGGAAATTGTATAATGAAATAAGAAAGAAACAAACAACATAAATATGAATATAAATATATTTACACCACTAAGTTCAAAATTCAGTTCTACAAAGATTGTACCAGTTATAAGTATTGGTAAAGTACTTATCAGTAATCTCCAGAGTGACAACCCAAAATTTGTACAAAAACCTTCAACAAATAAGCTGGTTGGCCTCAATAATCTATTTGAAATCAAACCATTTTTTATCTCTTTCTCAAGAACTCTATCAAAATAATTGGTTGTAAAGCTAACTACAATTCTGACAATAATAAAATAATTTACTATTTCAATAAAACCATAATCATTGATTGAATGATTATTTGAAAAAATTGATTTCCACAAATAGTAATTAAATAAAATTACAATAAAACTTACTATAAACCCCCACCAGACTTCGCCTTTATATGTTGTTCCTCGAATAAAAGATAACTTAAAAAAGGCAAAGTACTTCTTAATTATTGTCATAAATCCACTTCACAACTTGCTCTATTTCAGTATCAATAATACTAATATCCAAAATATTATCTAGAAACCCAATGTGGTTTAGGATTGATTTAATAGAAATTTCTTTGGTATTAAACCTCAAAGAAATTTTATTTAATGAGTATTTAATTTCATAATTATTTGGATCTAGATGATTAAACATCTTATCTACTAAATATTTATCAACTATGTCATTGACAATAATTATCATTTTTTTATTGTATCTATATAGTCTTCTGAGTTTTTTAGCGTTTCCATCGAACACGATTTTTCCCGAATTTATTACTATTAATCTATTAGTGATTTTTTCCACTTCAATTAAATCATGCGAAGTGTAAATAACAGTAACACCTTTTTTTTGATTCATATCTTGAATAAAATTGTTAATTATATTTTTTGAATAAAAATCAAGACCGATTGTAGGTTCGTCAAGAAATACTATTTCAGGAGAATGCAAAAAGGCAGCAACAAATTCACACCTAATTCTTTGTCCAAGACTTAACTCTCTAACTGGCTTATCAATTAACAAGTTTATATCTAGTCTTTTAATTAATTCTTCCAAAGTATATTCATACCCTTTATTTTTTTTTACTCCATACATCTGAGACAATAAATCATATGATTGTCTTGCAGAGAGTTCATTCCATAATACTCTTCTAGTACCAACTCTACACCAATACGACTAACATGTTTT
>JAFLJX010000056.1 GCA_022712785.1 Mycoplasmatota bacterium
CCAAGTTAACCCTCCACCGAAGGCAACTGTGATAAACTTATCTCCTTTTTTAAGTACTTTTGTTCTTATTGCTTCATCAATCGCAAGTGGAACACTTGCCGCAGATGTATTACCATATTTATCAATATTTAAAAACATTTTATCCATACTGAACTTAAGATCTTTAGCGGCTTTTAATATGATTCGTTCATTAGCTTGATGAGCTACCATATAATCTAAATCATCCAAAGTTATGTTGTTTCTATCTAGTAAATCATTTACAGTTTTAGGTAAAATTCTTGTCGCAAACTTAAATACTTCTGCGCCCTTCATATGTATATGATCCTGTTTACTCACTTCGTTTAATTCTGGGTTTTTAATATCAATATTTTTCGATATTAATAAATCATCAGTGTCACCCCTAGAACCACAAATTATATCTTGAATACCATTTTCTTCACTTTTACCAATAACCATTGCCCCAGCTGCATCTCCAAATAATACACAAGTATTTCTGTCTCTCCAGTCAGTTAACCTAGTTAAAGTTTCTGCGCCTATTACTAAAGCATTATTATAAGCACCACTTTTAATCATTTTATCTGCGATATTCAAAGCATACACAAATCCACTACAAGCTGCATTTACATCAAAAGTCATAATTTCTTTTAATCCAAGTCTTGCTTGAAGTAAATTACTTACTCCAGGAAAATAATTATCAGGAGTTACTGTGGCTACGATTACTAAATCAATATCTTCTTTATTTATTCCTGAATCTTCAATTGCTTTTACACTCGCTTCATAGGCTAAATCGGTAGTACCTTCATCCGTCACAATATGTCTTTCCTTAATTCCTGTTCTTGATTGAATCCATTCGTCACTTGTATTTACAAATCTCTTTAAGTCTTTATTTGTTAGCACTTTAGAAGGAACATAACTTCCAGTACCTAATATTTTAGTGTTAATCATTATTTCACACCTTTCAGGTTGTCATAGTTGAATCTTTGAAAGAATCCAAAACCACGATATTTCTTAATTCTTTTTTCTCTAAGTTCAATCCCAGTAAATCTTTTCAAATTATGTAATTCTTCTAAAATTGCTTGTTTAGTATTTCTAAATGTTTCTTCTTTATTAAAATGTGCTCCGCCTAATGGTTCCTTAATAATTCTATCAATTACTCCATATTCCTCTAAATCATTACTGGTTAGCTTCATAGCTTCCGCAGCTTCACTAGCAAGAGTTGCATCCTTCCAAAGAATTGTTGCATACCCTTCAGGACTTAGAATAGAATATATAGAATTTTCAAGCATTAAAACAGTATTAGCAACACCTAGGGCTAGTGCTCCACCTGATCCACCTTCACCTATAATCACAGCAATAACAGGGACTGTTAAAGCACTCATTTCAAATAGATTACGAGCTATCGCTTCGCCTTGTCCTCTTTCTTCTGCTCCTAATCCAGGGTAAGCACCTGGAGTGTCAATTAATGTAATGATTGGTCTTTTAAATTTTTCAGCTTGTTTCATTAATCTTAAAGCTTTTCTATATCCTTCAGGATGAGGCATAGAGAAATTCCTTTCTAAATTTTCTTCTAAACTCTTCCCTTTTTGTTGAGCTATAATAGTAACTACATTTCCTCTTATATTTCCAATCCCTGCAATTATAGATTTATCATCTCTGAATAATCTATCTCCATGAAGTTCGATAAAGTCATCACACATATAGTTAATAAATTCTAGCGATGTAGGTCTAAGTTGATGACGTGCAAGTAATACTCTATCCCAAGCTGTGAGATTAGTCATAGTTTCTTCTTTATATCTTTTGATTTCTACTTCCAATTTCTTTACTAATTCTTCATTGTCAAGTTCAGCAATTTTGCCTTCTAATTCTCTAACTTTTCTTTCTTTAGCAAGTATATCCATTATTGGTACCTCCTATGAAATAATAGAAGTTTTCCAAGAGTATCTTTCATATCATCTCTATGGACAACTTTATCAACAAATCCCTTTTTTTCCAAGAACTCAGATTTTTGGAATCCTTCAGGTAATTTTTGATTAATAGTCTGTTCAATAACACGCGGACCAGCAAACCCAATTAATGCATTAGGTTCAGCCAAAATAATATCTCCAAGTGTAGCGAAACTAGCTGTTACTCCACCAGTTGTAGGATTAGTTAATACAGTAATATATAACTGCTTCTGTTCAGCAATTTTCCATGCTGCAGCACTCGTTTTAGCCATTTGCATTAAACTAAAAATACCTTCTTGCATTCTGGCTCCACCAGATGCTGTAAAGATTATTATTGGTAACTTCTTATATAGTGCATATTCAAAACTTTTTGTTACTTTCTCACCAACAACACTTCCCATACTTCCCATTAAGAAGTAGCTATCCATAACTCCAATTACAGTGGGCATTCCATTTATTTCACAATAACCATAAATATATGCTTCATCTAAATTGGTTTTTTCTTTGTATGCAATTATCTTTTCTTCATACCCATCTTGAAACAATGGGTTTAATGTAATATATCCATGTCCTTTTTCAACAAAAGTTCCCAAATCAACCGTTATTTTTATTCTATCAACAGCTCTAACTCTAAAGTGTTCGTTACAACTTTTACATATAAAATTATTTTCAATTGTTGCTTTCACATTTACAGTCTCTTTACAATTAGGACATTGTTCATAAAGTCCTTTTGGTACATCTGTTTTCACGCTTGAAGCTTTACTGATTTTTCTCTGAATTTTGAATTTATTTTTGGATGATTTTCTATTCTCAAATGCTTTAATTAAATCATTCATTAATCATCATACTCCAATAAACTTTCTATTTTCATTCCTATAAAACCTGTGTCGAATTTACCTTTAACATATTCAGAGTTATTCAAAATCATATAACAAAACTCTTGATTGGTAGTAACCCCACCAATCACCAATTCTTCAAGTGTAGCTTTCATTTTATTTATAGCATCAATTCTGTTTTCTCCATGAACAATTACTTTTCCAAGCATTGAATCGTAAAATGGTGGTATTGAATAGCCACTATATATAAAACTATCAAACCTAATACCATTACCACTAGGTACGTGGAGTAAACTTATAGTACCAGGATTTGGTCTAAATCCTTGTTTAGGATCTTCAGCATTTATTCTAACTTCTATACTGTGTCCTTTTAATACTATATCTTCCTGGCTGAAACTTAATTCTTTGCCAGCCGCAACTTTAATTTGTTCTTTAATAATATCTATTCCAGTTACCATTTCTGTTACTGGATGTTCAACTTGAATTCTTGTATTCATTTCAATAAAATAAAAATCATTACCACTCAATAAAAATTCAATAGTACCTGCATTTTCGTAGTTTACACTTCTACAAGCGAGTATCGCTGCATCACCCATTCTTTTTCTTAGGTCTTCACTTATTAAACTGGGTGCTTCTTCTAATACTTTTTGATTTCTTCTCTGAATAGAACAATCCCTTTCTCCTAAATGAACTACATTTCCATATTTATCTGCCATTATTTGGAATTCAATATGTTTAGGATTTAGCACATATTTTTCTAAGTACATTGTCCCATCTCCAAAAGCATTTATAGCCTCACTTCTTGCGGTTTCATATGCATTATTAAATTCATCCATATTATTAGCAACACGCATTCCACGTCCACCACCACCAGAACTTGCCTTAATTAAAATAGGAAATCCAATATCTAAAGCAATACCTCTTGCATCATCCAATGATTTAACCGCCCCGTCACTTCCAGGAACTACAGGAACACCTGCTTCAACCATTATTTCACGCGCTTTAGATTTATTTCCCATTTTGTCAATTACATTACCACTAGGTCCAATAAAACGGATTCCACACTCTTGACAAAGAGTTGCAAAATCACTGTTTTCACTTAAAAATCCAAACCCAGGATGTATTGCTTCTGCACCTTTACTAATAGCTGCAGTAATAATGTTTTCCATGTTTAAATATGATTCATTACTTTTAGCACCACCAACGCACACAGCATCGTCAGCAATTTGAACATGTAAACTGTCTTTATCAGCTACAGAATAAATAGCAACAGTCTCTATACCCATTTGTTTACAAGCCCTGATAATCCTTACAGCTATTTCTCCTCTATTTGCAATTAAAACTTTTTGGAACATTATTCTATAATCTCCATTACAATTTGATCAAATTCAACCATTGTAGTGTCTTTAACATTTATACTAACAACAGTCCCATTTACCGGAGAAGTAATTTCATTCATAACTTTCATAGCTTCAACAATGAATAGTACATCTCCTTTATTAACTTTCTGGTTTACCTTAGCAAAAGGTTCACTATCAGGAGAAGGTGATTGATAGAAAGTCCCCACAAGTGGAGATCTAACTAGTAAATTATTGTTTACTTCAACTTCTTTTTCTATAACTCCCTGTTCTTTCACTGTTGCATTATCAGTGAAAGAAACTACAGGAGTATGAGAAGGAGAAGCAAAAACATTATTATCTTCTTTTTCTAACTTAATAGAAAAGTTAATATCATTAATTTCTAATTTATGAATTTTAGAATCTCCAAATTCTTTCATCAGATTTTTTATTTGTCTTAAATCCATTTTCATACCCTCCATTAGTTTGATTATCAAATGAATATATACTTAAAAAAATAAGTAAAGATTTTCTCTTGGAAAATCTTTACTTTACACTTTCAATAAAAGTAACGATTTGATCCACAGTCTTAAATGCTTGTGCAGCTTCGTCACTTACTTTAATTTCAAATTCATCTTCAATAGCCATAATTAATTCTACAGCATCTAAAGAATCTGCACCTAAATCATCAGAAATACTCGCAGTCATTGTAACTTCGTTTGCTTCTACTCCTAATTCCTCAATGATTATTTGTTGTAACTTTTCAAAAATCATAGTAATACCTCCTTATTTATATATGTGTAATTCTATTCATTTTAACTTTATTTTTTAGTCTTGTCAAATTATTTTGAACTTCAAATCATTACTTACATTTTCATATTTATCTTCCCTCATATGTTAAATGCTTTCGTATGCGTGAGTGCACATATAAAACAACTAATATTTTTAATAAATCACCAATTATATATGGTGAGAAAGTGGCTAATGTAAGCAGAACATTGGTGTTTAGTAAATATGCTATATATGAGGCTCCAGACATATAAATAATTGCGTTTCCGAATAATAATAGAACAAATATATACAATCTTTTCTTATTTAGAATGTTTATGTTTTTCATAATTCCTATAAAATATGCACTTATAACAAAACCTATTACGAATCCTCCACTTTGTCCTGTGAGAACATCTAATCCTCCATGATATCCAGAAAACACTGGTAACCCAATAGTTCCCATAACAATATATATTATCATGCTTAAGCTTCCAAGCCTTGGTCCAAGTAATAATGCAGAAAGGAAAACAAATACTGTTTGTAGAGATACGGGAGGTAAACTCCCAAGCGGAATAGATATTCCAGCTGTAGCTGCCATCATTGCTGGAAATATAGCTACCATACTCATTTCTTTTACAGTTAGTTTAAACATATTAGTATAATTCCTTTAAGCTAATCTCATTATACGCTACCCTCTTTTGTGATAATTCATTCCTTATTATAATTGTACCATTCTTTTCAATATCACTTATAATGTAATCTTTACCTTTACAAGAAATTCTTTTTTTAATAACTATAGATTTTTCAAGGTATTCTGCAAATACTTGTTCGAAACTACTTTCTAACACTTCATTATAACTAGCTACAAACTCATTGAGAACTTCAATGGTACTAATTTCTTTATTTGAACTTAGTTTTATTGATGTTGCTTTTTCTTTAAGTTCATTAAATTCTACTTGATTTACATTTAATCCAATTCCAACAACAATATATTCTAAAGATTTTGAACCCAAGCTCTCAATTAAAATACCAGATATCTTCTTAGAGTTTACTAAACAGTCATTTGGGTATTTAATTACTCCATTAATTCCAAAATTATTAAGGGTTCTAATAATTGCAACCGAGGATTGAACAATATATTTGAATATATTAATTCTAAAAATATCGTTTTTAAGGACAAAACTAAAATACAAATTTCCAAAATCACTTTCCCAACTATTTTCTCTAAGACCTCTACCCTTAGTTTGCCTTTCAGCAATGATGATTGTTCCGTCTTCAATATTTGATACATTTAACTTCACAAAGTTATTTGTAGAGTCTAGTTCTTTAAATATTTTAATATTTTTACCTATCAAGCTTAACACCGCCTTTATAACATAGAGCCATAATACACAACATTACTTTGAATGTCAAATGAATCTGTAGTCATACAAGTGTTTACACTGTTTATCTAAGCTGTATTAAATATGAATAATTTTTTAGGTATTATAAAAGCGAGTAAATTTACTCGCTTTTTGTCCTTATACTATATGTATTTTTACCTATTGATTTTGCTTTATACAATTGGGAATCTGCGGATCTTACTAAATCTTTAGCATTAAATTTGCTTTTATATTTTGATATTCCAATACTTAAAGTAATGTTAATCCCAATCTTAAAAGATAATTCTCCCATTCTTTCAAAAATCCTTGAAGCAATTTTTTTAGCTTGTACGCTACCACAATCATCGAATAGAACAATGAATTCGTCTCCACCATATCTTCCTGCCATAATTATTGGTCCTTCACATGTTAAAAACATTTTTCCTATTTCACTTAATATTTCATCACCTTTGACATGTCCATGTTTGTCATTTATACATTTAAAATCATCAACATCAATCATCATTAAACAAAATTTACGGTTTTGTTGTTTATTCTTCACAATGGTTTCTTTTATTATTTCATAAGAAGTAGAATGATTATATAATCCAGTTAATGAGTCTCTTCTGGTTAGCTCAGTTAACTCAATTTCTTTTTTCTGAAATGCAATAAAAATATTATCAAATGGTCGTTGTAGCAGTTCTTTTACAAAAACAATAAATAAAAATACAAAAGAAACATATTTTACTATATATCTAGACGCTTCTAATGTTCCAGGATTACCAGTTTCAAAAATAAATATTATCTCTGCAACTATCTTGAATGAAATTGCAATAATCAATATTGTTTTGTTGTACACTCTTTTTTCATTTTTATATATTGTATATATTGCCACAATAAACATTGCTATGATCGAAAAGTCTAGAAAGTACTTATATAAATTATATCCACCCTCTACAGTGTATATCTTAGGCATATAATCATTTAGCATAACTAAGGATAAAATTACCAATGTTGATATCGAGAATGAAACAAACAAAAAATTGAAATTAAATCTTCTTTTCCAACTTGCTTTAGAAAAAGCATAATATAAAATAAATCCTTCAGTAGCTCTTGCTGCAATCCATAATTGACCTTGTGCATTTAAATTGTTTTGCAGATTGATAAAGCCCCCATCATTTACAAGGTGCATAAAATCTAAAAATGCTAAAGATAAATATGCAATTCCTACATATAGAAGATTACTATCTTTAGTATACTCCTTTGAATAGAAAGCAATAATAAATATCATTAAAGCAAGAAATATTGAAACTAACTCTGCAAAAACTGTAAAAAAGTAGTAATTAATAATTGCAGAAAACACTAATACTATAACTGATGATGCAATAAATAATAATGATCTTATATCCTTTTTTGTCAACAAACCCATCTCCTAATAAAAAAATCCACACTCTTATTGAGTATAGATAAACATTTCCCCTACACAAAATAAATTAGTAATACAGCAAGCAACAATTTGTAAGCCCTGTAGTTTTGCGTCCTTAGCTTTCACTAAGTTTGCCTTTGTTTTTATTTGTTTATGCAATTATAACATAATAACAACAATATTCAAGAACAAACTTTGATAAATCAACCATTTAAACATGCTTATCCAAACAGATAAGTACGTTTAGGTGTGTTCACACCACTATACCCTAGCTTTTCAGCTTTGGGGTTACCTTTTCTTAAAATATTAAGCGCTGCGTTTAAGTCAGCGTTTATTTTTATACCTTCTTTTGATAGATATAATCCTCTTTTAATTCTTTTACCACTGAATGTATGTTTTTTATAATCAAGTTCTGGGATGATATCGTTATCTAGGTATGATGCTTTTGATGTATATGATTCATTTATAATCTTTGTATTGATTCCATATTCTTTTGCCAAATATGATACTCTATCTCTAAGTTTAGCTAGAGGAATAGATTTTGCCATTTGGTTATATTGTTTACTTAACAATATGTCTTTAAAATCTTCGTTGTATCCAATAATGATTTCTCCAACATTATTATCTAATGCGTGATTAATTATAAGCCTTGCTGCTTTATAAATACCATATATCATTTGATTGTTTCTTTTATCAATAAGTCTGATCATTTGATTTGTTACTATTTTTTGATTTGGTCTTGTTGTAGTAAATAAAAAGATATGAGACACTTTTGAAGAATGAACCTAGGTTAACATAATAAGTTGACAACTTAGAATTTCCTATTAAATAAAAAAAGTCCAATGGACTTTTCTATAGGTTTCCTGCTTTTGAGTCTTTTACACTTTTCTTTAATTCCTTTTCAGCAAGAAGAAAATCAACATTACGTCTTTTGTTTTCTTGTATTCTTTCTTCCCTTACTGTATTTAGATGATCCATTGCACTTACCTTGTTCATTCCGACATGTGCTTCTTGAGCAATAACATTACACACATTATTTTGGAACTCAACAACACCATTAATTACGACAGTAAATAGCTCTTTTTCATCTCTTATAATTTTTACATATCCAGTATCAATAGTACTAATAATGGGTATATGATTTTTCATTATAGCAAATTCTCCATTCATTTTAGAAGTAACAACTACGTAGTCAACTTCTTCACTGTATAGCTCTCCTCGGGGTGTAACAACACTTATTTTCATATTAATTCCCCCTTTATTTTAATGTTTCTGCTTTAGCGATAACATCATCAATACTACCTACAAGACGGAAAGCATCTTCTGGTAAATGATCATACGTTCCTTCTAATATAGCTTTGAATCCTTTAATTGTTTCTTCAACAGGAACATAAGTCCCTTTTTGTCCAGTAAATTGTTCAGCAACATGGAAGTTTTGAGATAAGAACAGTCTAATTCTTCTAGCTCTATGAACAACCAATTTATCATCTTCACTTAACTCATCCATACCTAAAATTGCAATGATATCTAACAATTCATTATATCTTTGAATAGTTCTTTGAACTTCACGTGCAATATCATAGTGTTCTTGTCCAACTATTTCAGGTGCTAATGCACGAGAAGTTGAAGCTAAAGGATCTACCGCAGGGTAAATTCCTTCCTCACTAATTTTACGTGAAAGGTTTGTAGTAGCATCAAGATGTGTAAATGTTGTAGCAGGTGCAGGGTCAGTATAATCATCCGCAGGTACATAAACAGCTTGAATTGAAGTTATTGAACCTTCTTTAGTAGAAGTAATTCTTTCCTGCAATTTACCCATTTCTGTAGCTAGTGTTGGTTGATATCCTACCGCACTTGGCATACGTCCTAGTAATGCCGATACTTCAGAACCAGCTTGAGTAAAACGGAAGATATTATCGATAAATAGTAATACATCTTGTTTTTCTTGATCTCTAAAATATTCAGCCATAGTAAGACCAGTTAATCCTACTCTCATTCTTGCTCCTGGCGGTTCGTTCATTTGCCCGAAAACCATCGCTGTTTTTTTAATAACTCCAGATTCAGTCATCTCATGGTATAAGTCATTACCCTCACGAGTACGTTCTCCAACTCCAGCAAATACTGAAATTCCACCATGTTCTTGTGCTATATTATTTATTAACTCTTGAATTAGTACAGTCTTACCAACTCCGGCACCACCAAATAATCCAATCTTACCACCTTTAATATAAGGTGCTAGTAAGTCAACAACTTTAATTCCCGTTTCCAGAATTTCAATAGCACTAGATAATTCATCAAGTTTAGGAGCAGGACGGTGAATTGGACTTGTCTTAGTTCCTTTTGGAACTGGGGCAAGGCCATCAATTTCTTCACCTAACACATTAAAAATACGCCCAAGTGTTTCTGGCCCTACAGGCACAGTAATTGCAGCACCAGTATCAATAACCTCCATCCCTCTTACAACGCCGTCAGTTGAATCCATAGCGATTGTACGAACAATGTTGTTACCAAGATGTAACGAAACCTCTAACGTTAGTTTGATTGGTACATTATTATTATCTTCAGCACTAATGTTAACTGTTAAAGCGTGATTTATTTCTGGTAAATTCTCATCAAATGACACGTCAATAACAGGTCCCATTACCTGAACTATTTTTCCTTTATTCATAATTTCCTCCTTTAGTTAACTGCGTTGGCTCCGCCAATTATATCAGTTAACTCAATCGTGATTGCAGCTTGTCTTGCGCGGTTATAATGAAGTTGTAATGTATGAATAACATCTTCTGCATTATCTGTAGCACTTTTCATAGCTGTCATTCTTGATGCATGCTCGCTAGCTTTAGCTTCAAGAATCATTCCATATAATGTATTTTCAACATACATTGGTAATAAATGATCAATAATAACTTGAGGATTCGGTTCAAAATTATATATCAATTTCAAATCTTTTTCATCCTTAGTTTTTTCTTCTTGTTTATGCCCATTAGTAATAGGCAAAATCTGTACGTGTTCCACATTTTGAGTCATTATGTTTATGAAATGATTATAGAACACAACTATACTATCAACATTTCCATTTAAGAATTCTTTAGTGAATAAGTCAATTACTGATTTAAAATCAACGAATTGAATATCATCTCTAACGTTAATGATTTCTTCATTTAACATATTGAATTTCATTCTTTTTGCAAAACTATAAGCTTTAAACCCAATAGTAGCAACCAAAAATTCATCGTTTGATTGATGATTCTCTTCTACAAAAGCAGTAAAAGCTTTAAAAACACTAGAGTTATATGGTCCAGCAAGTCCGCGATCACTAGTAACAAGCACATAACAAACAACTTGTTTTTCTCTTTCTAAAAGCATTGGATGACTTAAAGCATCATCGCTAGCTAAAAGATTATCTATCATCTCACGTAATTTATAAACAAGTGGTCTATAACTTTTAATAATGCCCTCGGCTTTTTTAAGTTTTGATGCACTTACCATGTACATTGCTTTTGTAATTTGAGCAGTCTTTTTAGTAGCTGTAATACGTGATTTAATCTCTCTCATTGAAGCCATTTATAACACCACCTTATACAAATACTTTTTTAAACCTTGTTATTACATCCTTAACAGATTCAGGATTCGGTAATCCTTTTGTTTCTTTAATTTCTTCAAGTATTTTTGTTCCTTCAGCATCTCTTGCGAAGAAATCATGAAGTTCATTTTCAAATCTTAAAATATTAGATAATTTAATATCATCTAATAATCCGTTTGTTAGTGCGAAAATACTTACTACTTGTTTCTCAACATCCATTGTAGCGTGAAGCCCTTGTTTTAATATTTCAACAGTTCTTTTACCACGTTCAAGACGTGCTTTAGTAGCATCATCTAAATCAGAACCAAATTGTGTAAATGCTTCTAATTCACGATAAGCAGCTAAATCTAAACGAAGAGTTCCCGATACTTTCTTAATTGCTTTAATTTGTGCACTACCACCAACACGTGATACCGAAAGTCCTGCGTTAATCGCAGGTCTAACTCCACTGTGGAATAAATCACTTTGTAAGAAAATTTGTCCGTCAGTGATACTAATAACGTTTGTAGGGATATAAGCACTAATATCTCCAGCCTGAGTTTCAATGATTGGTAAAGCAGTAATACTACCTCCACCAAGTTCATCATTTAACTTCGCAGCTCTTTCAAGTAATCTTGAATGTAAATAGAATACATCTCCAGGATATGCTTCTCTTCCTGGTGGTCTTCTTAATAATAAACTTAACTCACGATACGCTATAGCATGTTTTGTTAAATCATCATATACAACTAAAACATCTTTACCAGCAAACATAAATTCCTCACCCATTGTTACACCTGTATAAGGAGCTAAATATAACAAAGGGCTTGGTTCACTTGCTGATGCACTTACGATTATTGTATAATCCATTGCACCATGTTGTTTTAATGTTTCAAATATAGTTGCAACAGTTGATTCTTTTTGTCCAATTGCAACATAAATACATATTACATCTTTACCTTTTTGGTTAATTATAGTATCAAGAGTTATTGCTGTTTTACCAGTTTGTCTGTCTCCAATAATCAATTCACGTTGTCCCCTACCAATAGGTACTAAAGCATCAAGTACTTTAATTCCAGTTTGTAATGGTTCATCAACTGATTTACGACTCATAACACCAGTTGCTTTTCTTTCAACAGGTCTAG
>JAFLJX010000240.1 GCA_022712785.1 Mycoplasmatota bacterium
ATCATCCAAATGTTTCCATATTTCATATAAATATTTAAGCCATGGAAACAACTCCATATTTTGAACTTCCGGTAAATTTCTAGTAAAAGTTTGATATAAATGGTGATGAGTATTTATTAAACCAGGATAAACATACATATCTTTTGCATCTATGACTTTATCTGCATCTCTTTCGGCTTTTCCAATATACTCAATTCTATTATCATCAATTAATAAATTTTGATTAAACAGAATATCATTATTGTCGTTCATTGTGATGATAGCTTTCGCGTTCTTTATTAATAATTTCATATAATTATCCTTTCATCGAACATAAATATTTAGTTATATAAATTGATTATACCATAATAATCATGTGTTTTGATTATTAAAAATAAAATTTGTGATGTTGACCACTATATAAAAAATGAGATATTGTATCTATTCATACTATATCTTAGCACTGGTATATTTATTGAAAACTTTTATATTTTGTGTTCCTTTAAACTAATTAATCGATAAATTTTATTAAATATGAGTATTAGACTTTACTTTATCTGATAGAGTAATTATAATAAGTTAAAGATTACTATAGTTAATAGAGTAATTATAGAGGAGAACACTATGAAAAATAAACCTATAAATACAATCATTAAAGTATTTTCCAAACCTTCTTCAAGTAGATCATCACTTCAAATTATCAACACTTTAGTACCTTATACACTAATTATTACTGCGATGTATTTTATGATAAGTTACAATATACCCTATGTATTTACTATAATACTTAGTTTCATCGCGTCATTATTCTTAGTTAGAATCTTCATACTGTTTCACGACTGCACACACAATTCGTTCTTAACATCAAGAAAAGCAATGATTTTTTGGGGGCATGTATTTGGTATACTTACATTTACTTCTTTCTATAGATGGAAGAGAGAGCATATGACGCACCATAGCACTGTGGGTAATATTGATAAGAGAGGTATCGGTGATGTATGGACATTAACTGTAAATGAATATAATAATTTATCCAAAGGTAAAAAAATTGGTTACAGATTATATAGAAATCCACTTATTTTATTTTTAATTGGACCAATCTACGTTTTTTTGATTAACCAGAGATTTCCTACTAAAAACCCTAATATAAAAGAATGGATTAGTTTGATAATAACAAACCTAAGTATATTAGCAATTATTTTAACTGTATCATTCACAATTGGATTTAAGTATTATTTATTAATTCAACTTCCAATAATACTTTTTGGATCTACTATGGGAGTATGGTTATTCTATGTTCAGCATCAATATGAAGATGTATACTGGGAAAACACAGAAAACTGGAGTATTCAAGATGCTGCTTTACAAGGAAGTTCTGTATATAAATTACCAATATTATTAGAATGGTTCACAGGACATATTGGGTATCACAATATCCATCATCTTAATTCTAAAATACCAAATTATAACTTAAAAAAAGCGTTTAATTCTTCAAGTGAATTTAAAAAAAGTAGAATAATCACATTATTTAAAAGTTTTAAACTATCAATGCTATTCTTATATGATGAAAAACGAAGTGCATTAATTAGTTATAGGTCATATAAAAAGTTAGATTTAAAATAAAAAACAGTCAAATTAATAATTTGACTGTTTTCTTCTTATAAGTAAGTACCCAATTATAACTACTACTAACGCACCAACTGACCCAACCAATAAGTCTATCATAGTATCATATAGTCCATAATCTTGTGGGAATGATATTGACTCATTAACCCATTGATATCTTTGCATATTTCTTCCGTCTGCATTATCAATATTAAATGATATTGTATCAATGAAGAACTCATAAAATTCCCATATTACTAATAATGTTATTGAAAATGTGTATGCAAATATACTCATTGCAAATGAACTGATTCTAAAGTTGTTTTTTTTGGATTGATTAAATATATATAAAGTTTGAAATGCGACTACTGACAAAGTAACTCCACTTAATGCATGAGTAAACTTGTCAAAATTTTTAACATTTTCATAATAGTCATTCATAAACCCTAAAAATACTGCGATAAACAACATTCCTAATAATACAACTTCTAAGAAATCAGGAATATCTATATCATACCTAGATTCAATGATCCATGGCGTAAGTATTGCTCCTGTTGTTAAAACAACTAAGAATAAGTTAGATAATCCAGCATCTTTTATTGCTTGTGTATCTCCAAAAAACAGAGCTCCTAATGATCCTAATAATTCAAGTAACAGAATGACTAAAAATATTATATATAAAACTTTAAGTCTAACAACTTTCTTTTTCCTCATATTTATTCCAAGTATAGATTTTCTATACATTCCTCTCATATATATTATGCTTAATTATTATACCACAATATTTATTTTTTTGTATGATTCGGTATGCATAAATCAAATGTAAAGAGGCAATCTCATGTAAGATTGCCTCTTTATTTTATGTAACCCAATAATTTTCGAAATTTGCATTATCAACATTCATGTTTATTGTGTCTTTTATCATTTTGTGTTTTAGTAATAATTGTTGAACTTCTTCTTTAGTAATTACAATAGTTGACGATGATTGTACCCTATCCATTCTTTCTTTTTTATTAATGTTAAACATCATAATTCCTCCTTGTTCATATATTCTTTATTTTCTTTCACTGATATATTTACTATCTTATTATCATCTTCATCAAAATAAGCTGATATAGCAGTTGCAACTATGAATACAATCCATGTTGGATGCCATAAGCTAAATATAAAACCTAAAAATAAATACGATGAAATTGCTGTAATCCAAATGAAACCGTTTAAACTCTTTTCTTCAACAATTGTAGAAATAGCAATTGCAACAAGAAATACAAGCCAACCTGGATGCCATAGATCAAACATAATTCCCAAAAGTAGATAAATTGCAACTGTGAATATCCATACCCCAGCAAGAATTTCATCTCTTCCAGCAATTAATCCAATTGCAACAAGAAATATTAGACCGAATAATAGCCAGTGTCCAAAAAGCACTCCGAGTACAGCATAGATCGCACCAGTCATAAGTAACATAGATCCATATTTCTTATTCATAGTAGCAATCAACAAGAATCC
>JAFLJX010000057.1 GCA_022712785.1 Mycoplasmatota bacterium
TGGATTTGTAGTTAGAGTTTTTAATGGAGTTAACTATAGTGAATATTCTTTTAACAATATCAGTGATCTTGGCTATATTAAGTCAAGAATAAATGATATTGCTGTTAAAGACATTAATCTATTATCTTCAAAAGGTTTTAAGTTAATGAAGTTTCCATTAATAGATGATGATAATATCATTGATGAGTTCTCAAGTGAGTTTGAGATTAATCCTTTTGAGGTAGAGGCAAAAGTAAAATTAGAGAAAATGACAGAGATTATGAATAAGGGTCTTAGTAAAAGTGATAAGTTCCTAGATTTTAGAGTTTCATTTGAGGAAGTCAAAATATCAAAGATTTTCCTATCTTCAAACAAAGATTTAGAGCAAAGCATCCTATATACAAACATGCATTTAGTTGCTATAGGTAGATCTGATAAAGGTGTAAAATATGACTTTTTTGGGCTTAGTGACTTAAAAGGGTATGAACTAATGGATGAAGCATTTGCTAAAATTGATACAGTAGCAAATAGTGTTATAGAACTATTTGAAAGTGATCCTATAGTTCCTGGGGATTATGAAATAATCTGTGACCCAAGCGTTACAGGATTAATTGCACATGAAGCATTTGGACATGGTGTTGAGATGGACATGTTTGTTAAAAATAGAGCTAAAGGTCAAGAGTTTATTAATAAACCTGTTGCTAGTAAAATTGTGAATATGAGAGATGGAGCATTAAGTGAAACTGAAGTTGGAACTTACCTATTTGATGATGAAGGAACTCTTGGAACTGATACCCTAGTAATTGAAGAAAGTATTCTTAAATCAGGTATTAGTGATTTATTAAGTGCATTAAAATTAGGAACTACACCTACTGGTAACGGTAGAAGAGAAAGCTATCAAAGAAAAGCATACGCTAGAATGACAAATACATTCTTTGAAGGTGGAACTGATAAATTAGCTGATATGATTAAAGCTGTTAAAAAAGGATATTTGTTAGAAGGATTCTTTAGTGGTATGGAAGACCCTAAAAACTGGGGAATTCAGTGTGTTATAGCTAAGGGTAGAGAAATTATAGATGGAGAATTTACTGGAAAAATTGTTTCCCCAGTTACAATCACAGGTTATGTACCTGATTTGTTAAAATCAATTGATATGATCTCAGATGATAAAATTGATTTAAGTGGAACTGGTGCTTGTGGTAAAGGACATAAAGAATGGGTTAAAACATCAACAGGTGGAACATATATTAAAGCAATCGGGAGGTTAAGTTAATGAAAAAGATTATTGATCTCTTAAAAAGAAAAGATTCAATAGATGAATATCGTATTATAGAAGTCAAAACAACATCAACTGAGCTATTTTTTGTTAAAGATGAATTACAAATGAATCGTGGAAAAGATGTGACTGACATTGATGTGACAGTTTATAAAAACTTTGAAGAAAATGGTAAAAAATACAAAGGGTCTAGTAATACTAAAATATCACCAACAATGACTCTTGAAGAAATGGAAGAACAGTTTGATATGGCTGCTCTAGCGGCGTCATTCGTAAAGAATGAGCATTACAATTTAGAGGTACCTTCTACTGAGACAGCACCAGAAATCGTCTCTAAATTCTCTGAAGGTGAAGTTATTGACAATATTGTTGAATTAGTAAAAGATTTGTACGAAGAAGATAATCAATTTGATTCATTCATTAATTCATCAGAATTTTTTATCAATAAAAAAGAAATCAGACTACTAAATTCAAATGGAATTGATGTAAAATACACCCAATTCACAGGAGAAATTGAACTTATCACTGAAGCTAATGGTGGAAAAGAATCAATAGAACTATATGATGTTTTATACTTTTCTGATTATATAAAAGGGCAAATAAAAGAAGCAATACTTGAAGCATTAGAATTTGCTAGTCTAAGATCAAAAGCAATTCCAATGCCAAATGTTAAAAACGTACCTGTTATATTAAATGGAATTGCTGCTAAAGGTCTATTTGATTTCTACAAATTTAATGTTTCCTCAGAATCAAAATATAATAAACTACACGATAACAATGTTGGAGACAACCTACAAGGATTAACTGAAGGTGATAGAGTAACAATCTCCCTTAAACCAGTTTTAGAGAACTCATCTACATCTTCTTATTACGACATGTTTGGAACGTTCTTAAAGGAAATAATGATATTAGAAAATGGGACTATTAAAAATCTTGTAGCTAACAAAAGATATTCTGATTATTTGGGACTTCCATGTACCGGTAACATTGGAAACACAGTAGTTTCACCTGGATCTTATTCAAATGAAGAACTAAGAACAGGACCATATCTAGAACTTCTAAGATTTAGTGATTTTCAATTAGATCCAATGACAGGAGACTTTGGAGGGGAATTCCGACTTGGAATTTACTTTGATGGGAAAACAAAAACTCCAGTTACTCAAGGTAGTATTGCAGCAAACATAAAAGAAACTCAAAATAAAATGTTTATGTCAAAAGAAGTTTCAAAAGATAACAATTATATCGGTCCAAAGCTTATTAAGTTTGAATCTATTAGAATTGCTGGAAACTAAATGATTAATTAAGTGAAGACAATTTTGTCTTCACTTTTTATCAGGAATTTAAAGAGCTTATCATTAATAAAAATATTTCTTAAAAACACTTGAATATATGTATATTAGGAGTATAATCACAATTGAAAGAGAACCAATAAGGGGGTAATGATTATGGAAAAATATTCATATATAAAAAATCTGACTAAAGAGTTTTTACAGGGCGATTTATCACAGATGAGAATGCAATATGAGAACGCAGTATGCACAGTTGTTGACGTATTGTATACAGATGATAGTCATTATAACTTCGACTATAAGTTTGAAGTTAACAACACATCTAAAAAGGTAAAATTTATTTCTCATTTTTGTGATTACGCTAGTGAGGCTTTTGAACTTAAGAGAAACAAAGCTTTTGAAGATGCTGTAAGTACATTCTTATTTAAAATATAAAAATATATATTAAACTAAAAAAGGAAACTTCAAACGAGTTTCCTTTTTGTTTGCCCATATTTTAGAATATTGCGGAAATATACTAAGAGAATTTCATACTGAATATGGTATACTAAGGTTATAAAATGATTCGAATATAATACATAATATATAAGTTGTAGTTTTAGGAGAATATATGAAAAAGATAACGAAAAGAAAAGTTCCGATTATAAAAGTTGAATTAGAAGAGTATAAAGATAATTTTATATTTGATGAATATTCAAACTCTATTAGCTACAAGAAAATAGAAGACAATGAGCTACTAAACAAAGAAAAATATAGAATTGTCTTTGACACCTGTACAATTAAGAATACTAGAATTAATGATAATAAATTATATCGCTCTGAATTCATTGATGTAGTTTTTGAAAATTGTGATTTATCTAATAATATTTTTGATAATTGTATATTTATTAGATGTGAATTTAAATCATGTAAATTGCTTGGAAGTAATTTTTATAACTGCGCGATATCAGATGTTTTAATAGAAGAATCTATATCAAAATATGTTGTGTTATCTGAGAATAAGATTAAGTCTTTGGAAATAGTTAAATCATCTTTTGAAGAATCAAGTTTTTTTGAAAATGTTCTTAAGAATATAATCTTTGATTCAGTAAATTTTAAGAAAGCCACTTTCTCTGAAACAAAACTGAAAGATATTGATTTATCTTCTTGTAATATTGAAAATATCAGGATAGATCATCAGAGTGTTGAAGGAACTATAATAGCTCTCCATCAGGCTGAATCTATTTGTTACTTGTTAGGCGTGAGAGTGAAATAGAAAAATTAGAAAGGTGATTTTTATGGATATAGTATCAAACATTATAGAAGCTACTTCAAAAATAAATGGTAGAAGAACAAAATTGTTTAGAGATATAGCTAAGGAATATAAAAAGGAAATAAGTAAACTAGATATTAATTCAATATATAGTATTTGTGAAAGCTTATTAGATACTGAAAAACGTGGAGAAACATTAATTGCTTATCAGATAATTTATGATGTTAAAGATAAGTATAATAAAGATACATTTATAATATTCGAAAAATGGTTAAACGCATATATTAAAGATTGGTGGGATTGTGACGATTTCACTACACATGCATTTCAATATGTGTTAATGAAGTATCCGAATAATTTAAACAAAATAAAAACATGGATAAAAAGTAGTAATTTTGCTGTAAGAAGAAGTGCTGCAGTAATCTTAATAAGACCAGCGCAAAAAGGATTATTAAATAAAGAAACTATTTTTGAAATTTGTGATTTATTATTAGATGATTCTCATTATCTTGTACAAAAAGGGTATGGTTGGCTCTTAAAAGAGTCATGTAAGGAATATCATAACTCCGTAATTGAATACTTAGAAAAAAAGTATAAAATAATGACTAGAACTGCATTTAGATATGCTTTAGAGAAATTACCAGAAGATGAAAAAAAGAGGCTAATGCTTCTAAAGTAGTCTAGAAAGAGATTAATGAGTTTCACATTGGAGGATTATGATGATTACTTACACTTATGACGAAACATTGGAACAAAGACCACTCATAGTGAAACATTTGCAAGCGTACAATATTGTCCATACAGGCATTAGACCTCTGGAAGATAGATATTTCTATGTGATTGAAGATAACAAACTCGTAGGGGCAATATACGCTAATTTAGGATGGGACTGGGTGACCTTTAGTAAAATGTATTATAAAAATATAGAGATTCTACGATTGTTACTCTCAAAAATATGTTTTTATTTCAAAGGTAAAGCATCGGGTATTACTTATGATGGAGATGACATATCAAGATTAAAAGAGTTATATCAAATTGGGTTTGTACAAAATGGTATTATCCAAAAAACTCCAAAATCAAAAGAGTGTCATATTTGTACTCATACAACATTTGATATTTTTAGTGACCTAGATTTGGAAACCATTGAGTCAAGCAACAAGGATGGCTTGTTAGATAGTAAATTAAATGAAAAGTTTTTTAAAGATGAAAAAGAATTAAAGATTGATTTGATCTTTATCGCAAAAGAAAACGATATCTTTGTAGGTGGAGTTCATGGTGTAATTAAAAAGGATAAAATGTATATAAGTTTGTTAGTTGTATTAGATAAGTACAAGGGGCAACGTATTGGTTCAAAATTAATGGATTATATTGAGAGAAAAGCAATTTCAAAAGGAGTTGTAAGCATCCATTTAGGTACATGTGATTTTCAAGCAAAACCGTTTTACGAGAAAAGAGGATACAAGATTATTTCAACTCTTCATAACTATCCTAAGGGGTTTAATGAGTATACTCTAGTTAAGATAATTAAATAGCTTGTTCTATCATAGATAATTCACTATATAATATTAAATAAATATTAATTAAACCGCTTTTCAGCTTGATTATGTTGAAAATGGTTACGGGTTATAATAGAATTATAATAGATTCTAGTTCTATTTATGTAATAGAATATGACAATTTTTATTTAGGGTATTAGAGGTGAATATATGAATAATAAGGGTGTAACATTAACTGAATTATTAATTGTAATTGTTGTTATGGGAATCATAGCAGTTTTTGCTATGGCTCGTTTTTCTGAGATTGTAAAAAATACAAAAATAAATGTTGATACATTTAATTTATCAACTTTGAATGAAGTAACCGAAGACTACCATTCGACAAAAGCAGATTTAAATGATGGAGTATTTGATGGTATTAATACAGATACACTAAGAATGCAGGAATTGGTTACAAGAGGATATTTAAGTTCTCCAATTGTTATTCAACAAAACGAAGCAAGTTTTGAATGGAGTGTAGATGATCAAATTTGGAATATAATTGGTGGAGAAATTAATGATTTCTACGATGGTTCTACTGTTAACTACACTTTTGATTCAGATTTATTATCTGATATAACTGATAGCGGAACAGTATCAATTGACATGTCCGATTGGTCCACTGATAACGGGTACTTAGAAAATGGAACCGGAGAATCAAGAATATTTATTCCAATTAGCTCTGCTACATATACTATTACTGCAAGTGCGGCTTTAGGTTCGGGTAATTCTGGAGGATATGGAATATTCTTTGACACAACTCTAGATGAAAACAATGTATCAAGAGATGATGGATTTGTATTTCAATTTGATAGGGGTTATGGTACTGGAGCAATGATCGTTAGACCTAGATCAAATGGTAGAGAAGGTGGTGCTGTATGGAATTTAAGAGAATACAATACAACAGTGTTCCCTTCAAAGAATGTAGATCCAGGTTGGTGGACAGATACACATACTATTAAAATTGTTGTAACTAATACAAACGATACTACAAGAAATGCTGAATTCTTTATTGATGGACAAAGTATTGGTAGTTATTCATACACTAACAATATTGAAGGAGATCAAATTCATACAGGATTTAGAGGTTGGGGGAGTAGTCCAACACAGTTTTACTCAATTAATGTAAACTAAAATATAATAAGTATAAAAAAAACAAGCCTTCTAAGAAGAAGTCTTGTTTTTTAAATGTTTGTTTAAGGGGTTCTTAATCAGTTACAGGAACAGTAGGAACAGTATAAGTACCGTCTAAGATTCCAGCTTTATAATCTGCAACAGCAGCTATAATAGCAGATGATAAGTTTGGATTTGATTCAGGGATCCCAACACCATCGTTTGCTAAATTGAATTCTAAGATTTCTCCACCAGGGAATTCCCCATTGAATGTATCTACAGAAACTAAATAAGCAGCAACGTCAACACGTTTCATCATTGAAGTTAATACAGCAGAACTAGTTCCTTCGTAAATTCCATCATCGTATTGATCTTTATCAACACCGATAGCCCAAACGTCTTCTCCAGCAGATCTTCTATCTTTAGCTTCAGAGATTAAACCATTTCCAGTTCCACCAGCAGCATGGAATATTACATATGCACCAGCATCATATTGCTTAGCAGCTAATGTTTGACCAATTTGTGCATCTGTGAATGAACCAGCATAATCACTTAATACAGTCATTGTTGGATCTACAGCCCATACACCAGCTTGGAATCCAGCTTCGAATTTCCATATTAAATCAAATGACATTCCACCAATAAATCCTACAGTGTCTTTCCCAGCTTCTTGTGCTTTTAATGCAGCAGCAACACCAACTAAGAATGAACCTTCGTGTTCAGCAAATATAGCTGAAGCAACATTATCAGATACAACAACCATATCAATAATTAAGAATTGTTGATCTGGATAAATACCAGCAGCTTCAACTAATGAAGCCTCAAATAAGAAACCAGGCATAATTATTAAGTCTAATTCTTCATCTGCGAATGCACTAATGTTTGGTAAGTAATCAGCATCTGATGCTGATTGTAAGAAACGGAAGTTTTCTTCTGGTAAATCGAATTCTTCAGCAAATTCTACTACACCTTCCCAAGTTCCTTGGTTGAATGATTTGTCATCAATCCCACCTAAGTCAGTAACTAAACCTACTTCGAAAG
>JAFLJX010000222.1 GCA_022712785.1 Mycoplasmatota bacterium
ATTTCCTTTCTTTTGGTTCTAAGAAGGGGGGGAGGGGGAAAATTATTTATGATCGTAAATTCCCTATGATTTCATGTTTGACAAATCAACACTGTGAGTTTACATTCCGATAGAATGTTATATATGTATTGTAAACTCACATTATAGAAGAATAGAAAATCTTGTACTTATTAATCTAATTCATTCTTTAATGGTACACTAAAATAAAAGGGAGTTGATAACATGAGTAAGGTTAAGTTTATATTAATGAAATATATCGGTATGCCCATTAGAAACAAATTAATGCCCCCAGTGAGAATAATGGATGAAATGTTATTTAAAAATGGGGATATTGTTTTAGATTTTGGATGTGGTCCAGGTATCTTTACTATGATGTTATCTAACGCTGTAGGTGAGAATGGAAAAGTAAATGCTGCAGATATTAGTATTGATGCTATTAAGTCTGTTGATAAAATAGTTGAAAGAAACAATCTGCAAAATGTGTCTGTGGTACATCTAAAAAAAGAAAATTTTTTAGAAAGTGAAACGTTTGATAAAATTATCATGTTGGATGTGTTACATCAAATTAATGACAAGTTAGATATTCTAAAGAAATTAACATCATTGCTAAAACCTAATAGCATATTGTATTTTAGTGATCATCACATGAAAAAAGTAGAGATAAATAACTTGTTTAAACAAGTTAAATCACTTCATTTAATAGAAGATAAGAAATATACAACATCATTTAAAAAACAGTGAAATGTATTTAACTCTTTGGACAGCCTAGGCTGTCCTTTTTATATACCTACATATGATTAAATTGGTGATAGTATGACAACTAGTGTAATATTACATAAGCCCAAATAAAAATACCTCCAAAGTTTGATTTAATATGTTTTGTTATATCATGTCTTCTTTAGAGATATTATAATCATTATTCATTTTATTATAGTAAGTAGACTACTCCGAATTGTAAAATACCAATTAATGCACCTAGAAATAATCCAATAACTTCAATATGTTTCAATTCTTTAGACATTAACCCAAAGATTATTTTCTCGAATTCAACAAAATCTAATTCATCTATTCTCTCTTTAACGATTTCTCGAATATTTAGTTTTTCAAGACCAGTTTTTTGAAACTCATCTATCATTTCATCAAATAGTTTATCTCCGTCTTTATCAATGAAGTTTGAAACCATATTATCAACGTCAGGCATAAACATCTTAACCATTGATGGAATCATTTCAGTAATTTTAGTTTTAAGTGTTTCTTTTAAATTACCTTTTATTTCTTCTAAATTATCTTCATTAAGTATTTTTTCAAAAATAACTTCTTTAGATAATAACTCATTTTCAATAGTGTCAGCTAAAGAAATAGCCATTTCATCTTTTCTTTTAGGAAATACACCTTGAAATTTAAAAAATAATATTTTAACAGGATTAATTGGTCTAAATAATAACTTGATTGCTACTTTATTTGTTATCCACCCAATGAATCCTCCAATAATTATCATTATTAATAATCTAATAACTGTCTCCATAAAACCTCTCCTTATATGCTAAGTAACTTCTTGTTTCTATAGTATAACATTAGGTCAGTAAACACCATTAATAAGTTAATACCATATAATATTAAAACAAAATCAAAATTATAAAATACCTTATGAGCCACTCCAAATAAATAACCAATCATAATTACATACATAAACATTAAACTTTTTCCTTCAATGCTTTTTGTTTTTATACTTTTCATTATTGATATTGGCCATGCGAAGCCAAAGCATACCAACATGCCTATTTCAAATACACTCATTTTATACCTCTTCGTCGATTGTAACTTCTTCCAAAGTTAAATCTACTTTAAATAAATCACTTAGATGAGTATCTAATTCTTTTCCGTTTAAAAAGTAATTATAATATAATGTATTAGTGTTTTTTTCTAATCCAATTACCACAGTGTTTTTGTGAAAGAAAGAATTATACTTTAAATAGTCAATTTCTCCTTGATCAAAATCATCTGATACTAGTAATATTACTTTTATAATAGAAGGCTTTAAAACAAAACCAGTTAACTCATTACTTAATATTTTAGGTGTCGCAGAAACTGCGTCAGTTTCTAAATCATTAAAGTAAACCGCTAGACCTAATGTATGTATTGAATCAATAACTTGTTTAGAAGCAATAACATAAACATCATTTTTAACTGCTAATTCATAATCTATATCATATAGCTTTTGAAATATATCTTTATCAAAAAAATCAACAACTTCATCACTTACTTTGAATTGTTTATGCATGCTTATTCTCATAAATTCAACTCTTTTTCTTGTGAAGAATATGAAGTCTTTAAATACGAACCTGTATAATACTGCCATAAAAGTAATAAGTATTATAAAAGTCATGAAAAATGATATTATTTGGTATATAAACATGCCTATAAATAAAACTGCAAATATTGCTATAAATAGCCAATAAAGCATCTTTGCTTGCTTAAAGAATGAATCTGGTTTTGATGCAAAACTATTAAATTGCTCTTTTGTCATATTATTCGCCTCCTAAAGCATAATCTATTATATCAAAAAAAGGCTTATTTATTAAGCCTTTTAATTATTTATATTTTTAATACTTATCTTGAACAAGTCTTAGAAGGCTTGCTCCAAAAGCATCAAGTTTAATATAGTAATACACATCTTTATAAGTAAAAGAAAAATCTCTTCTTAAAGTTATTACTGGATTATACATGTCTTTAATAACCATATCTAAGTTTTGAGCTCCCGTTAAATTCAATACACCTTTTTCATAATGAATATCTACTTTACCAAATAATTTTTCTGAATCATCTTCAAAACTAATAGTAAAGAGTTGTCCTGATGTATCAATAATTGCATCATAAAGTATTTTTTTCTTCTCTCGCTGCCATTTATCCCAATCTGCTGGATTGTTATACTTAAATCCGTTTATCAATCCATATTCATCCATGGACCCTTCGGTATTACAATTATCGCATTTTATCATATTCCCCTTACTCTCAAGAGTATTCACACTTTTACAATGTGGACAAATGTATAATATATTTTCAATACCTTCCGCAAGTTTTTTACCTGGTCTTTTTATCATTTTTTCTTTTTGATATTCATAATCATCATTGTATAGTTTCTCATTAATTATTTTTGATATTTGCTCAACACTTAAATTAGGTAAATCTTCTTTATGTATAGCTATCTCATAATTAAGTTCTACTCTTCTATTTTTTCTTTTCCCTGTTGCCCATCTTGGTTTTGATAAATATCCACCTTTAACATTACATGTAATTATATCTACTTTTAATTTTTTCGCTAGTTTAAATGTTGAATGTTCTATATGTTTAGTATCACCATGAAAAGTTGTATTTCCTTCTGGAAATATTAATACTGGATATCCTTTTTTAACTGCTCCAATTAAACCTCGAGCCGTACGTGTATCACTTGTTCCTTTTGATTTAGGAATACAATGAGCAATGTCATTTAATAGAAATTTAGTTGGTTGTTTAGTAAACAACGTCCTTGAAGCTACGATAAACGGAGGTATTCTGAAAAACATTGGGACATGAACAACATCAAACAAAAAAGTATGATTTGCGAGCATTAAATATGGTTCTTTTCTCTTAAAATCAACCTCATCAGTCTTATTGACAGTAATTTTTGCATCCAAAAACATCCACAATATAACAAGTGGATGTATTAATCTTAGTATAAAATCTTGGATTTTCTCTTTTTTTGTTCTAGTCATGTTTTACCACCTCTTGTATCTATGAATAGTTTACAATAATATCAAAAAAAATTCAATAAAAAAAAAGGCTTAAAAGTCTTTATAAAATGCTTAAAACAAGACCCCAAATCACAATCGTAACTACGTTTACTAATACTCCAACCATAGTTCCACCTTCTTCATTTATGAACTATTATATATTAAATCCACTCTTTAAATATGATAATACAAATTTAATGTTTCAAATCATTTGGCTTATCATAGATAATTTAATATAATTAGAACAAATAAGATGTTAGGAGAAATGTTAAATGGATGAATATAAAATCAAAAAAGGTAATAATAAATTCTATGTAGGTGAAAGC
>JAFLJX010000058.1 GCA_022712785.1 Mycoplasmatota bacterium
CTGCTTTCAAGCATATATTTAATACCTTCAATTCCAGAAACATTAGCTATTTCATGAGGGTCAGCAACAACTGTAGTTGTTCCTTTAGGCATAACGATTTTGGCGAATTGAGGTGGAGTTAACATTGAAGATTCAATATGTACATGTCCATCTATGAACCCTGGAGCTACGTACTTACCTTTAACATCAAATTCAACCTCACCTTTATAATTACCAATTCCCATAATGATTCCACCAGATATTGCAATGTCTCCTTTTTCAATTTGTCCATTGAAAACATTAATAACATTACAATTCTTGAGAACTAAATCTGCCTTTTTATCTCCTCTAGCTACCTTTACATAATCTATTGATTTCATAAGCAGCCTTTCTAAACTTTATAAAGTAATTATAAAGTTTTTAAGTAGATTTAAAGCAACCGTTTTACGGTACTCTTTATTTGATCTTTGATCATCAATTGGTCTAATGAAAGGATCATATTCGTTAACTATCTCATCAACTTTACCAATTAATTCTTCTTTAGTTAATCCTACATATTTTTCTTCGATTTCTTTTCTTCTTAAAATAGTTGCACTAACTGCTCCAAAAGCAATTCTAAAATCAAGAACTTTGTCGTCTTTAATATTAACAGCTCCAGTAAAAGAAAGTTTAGAAATAGCATCAGCTTTTCTTCCTCCAACTTTTTCAAAAACAGAATCTGTATACACGCTTATAGGTATTTTTATTTCTTTAATTATTTCATTTTGTTTAATAACATGTTTTCTAGGTCCAGTAATTACCTCATTTATAGGTAACTCTCTAATACCTTCAATACTTTCTAAAACAATTATTGCATCAAGAACGTAGAGAATAGGCAAGGTGTCCCCAGCAGGTGATGCATTACCAATGTTACCAGCAATCGTTGCCATATGTCTTAATGCAGGACTAGCCATAATTCCTATCGCTTCTTTAAGAAGGAAAGGAGTTAAGTCATTATGTAATAAATCTTCCACAGGTGTAGTAGACCCTATAACAATAAAACCTTTGTCTTCTTTAATGTATTTTAGTTCTTCTAAATTAAAGATGTATAAAACATCCTCAATAAACTCTGGAGGTGTTTGAGACCATGCTCTTCTTTGAACCATTAAATCAGTTCCACCAGCCATTATTTTAAATGGTCTATCATTTAATAACTCTAATGCTTCATTTAATGATGTTGGAATTATATTTTTTACCATAGTCCATCACCCTTTTTAGATGCTTTAGTAACTGCTTTTACAATTGCATTATATCCTGTACAGCGACATAAATTGCCTGATAACCCAATTCTAATTTCTTCATCTGTAGGCTTAGGATTTTTATTCAAAAGTGACTCACTTGCGATAATCATACCCGGAGTGCAAATACCACATTGAACTGCACCTTCTTCGGCAAATGAACTACTAATTACATCAAATTTTTCTGATAAACTAAATCCTTCAATAGTCATTATTTCCTTACCATTAACGTTACCAAGAGGAACGATACAACTATTAACTACATCATTGTTTATTAAAATAGCACAAGCTCCACATTCACCCTCGCCACAACCTTCTTTTACGCCAGTAAACCCGAATTTATCACGTAAAACATCTAATAATCTTAAATTTGGATTTTCATCAATTTCAATCATCTTGTTATTTAACTTAAATCTAATTTTTGCCATTTTTTATCAACTCCATAATATATTCTGGTGTTACTGGTATATTAAATACTTTATTTCCAATTGCTTCTTCAATAGCTAATGCTACGGCAGGCGCACCACCAACTAAAGTAAGTTCTCCTGCACCTTTTGCACCGTAAGGTCCAAGAGGATAAGGATTATCCATAAGAACTGTTTCCATTGCTGGTGTATCTACAGATGTAGGAATAATATAATCAGTTACATTTTTTTGTGCTATTTTACCATCAACACAATTCATAACTTCTAAATAACCATATCCAATACCTTGCATTATACCACCATCAGCTTGACCCATAACAATTCTTTCATCAATTGCTTTACCTATATCATATACACTCCATACATGCTTCAAAGTAACTTGGAAGGTCACAGGACATACTTCAACTTCAACGATATTGACTCCCCATGAGTATGCAGGATATGCATCTCCAACGAAGTTTTCTTCATCCCATTTAATATATTCAGGTTGTTTATATCTTTCACTAACTGTTATGTCTTCTTTATCTACCCATTTTTCTTTTAATTGTTTAGCAGCACGAGCAACAAGTCCACCAACAATCATAATAGTACGTGAAGCAACTGTAGGTCCACTATCTGGAACAAAATCAGTATCAGGTAAATTATATATAGTTTGATCCATTGGTATATCTAAAATTTTACTAACTATTTTTTTCATTGTAGTTCTAATTCCTTGCCCCATGTCAACTGCAGCAATTAGTATATGAACTTTATTTTCTTTGTCTTTTCTTAGTTTAACAAGAGCGTTTATATGTGTTGATTCTCCACTACCAGTGAATCCACAACCATGTAAGAACCAGCTCATACCAATTCCTTTATGAACTCCTTCTTTAGCAAAATCAATTTTCTTTTGCTTGTAATCAGAAATTTCCATAGCTTTATCAACCATTTCATTCATAATTATTGGATCATTAAAAGTACCTTGAGTTGAAGTTAAATCACCTTGTTTAGCAAGGTATTTCAATCTTAACTCTAAAGGATCAACATTAATCTCTTTTGCGATATGATGCATAAACATCTCAACTGCAAATAACATTTGTGGTGCACCAAAACCTCTATAAGCTCCATTTGGAACCGTATTAGTTAAGAATACATCACCTTTAACCTCCAAATTACTAATAGTATAAACACCAGTACATGCAATCAAGGCACGTGATAATACAACACCACTAAGTCCAATGTTTGCTCCTGCGTCTATTGCAACATTTGATCTGAATCCTAAAATTTCAGAATCTTTAGAAATTGCAGCTTCCATATATATTTTTGAAGGATGGCGTTTTGTTGTAACTTCCATATCTTCTTCTCGTTCATAAATCATCTTAATAGGTTTTCCAATCTTTTTCGCAGCAACAGCTAACTGTGTAGTTGTTAGAGAAGGGAATTCCTCTTTACCCCCAAATGCTCCACCTACAACCGCTTGAATAACTCTAACTTCAGAATCTTTTGCATCAAGTGCTTGTAACACAGCATTTTTAACATAGTAAGGACATTGTAATGAACCAGTTAAAGTAACCTTACCATTTTTATCAATATCAACTACTATACCTTGTGGTTCAATATATAACTGTTCTTGATATCCAGTTATATATTCATACTCAATTATTTTATCAGCATTTTCAAAAGCAGATTTAGCATCCCCTTTTTTAAAGTTATAGTGTACTGCGCTATTAACATATTCAAATTCAGGAGTTTCCTCTTCATATTCGATGTTAATTTGTTTTTCTAGTTCAGTGATAACAATTTTATCTGGTCCAACAATAAGAAAAATTGGTTCGCCATAATAAGTTACCTTGTCTTCTGCAAATATTAATTGATCTTCAAAAATAATCTTAACAACATTTTTACCCGGAATATCCTTATAGTCAACTATAGTATAATTTTCTGGCATTTCTGGTAATGTAATTTTTTTAATATTACCTTTAGAAATAGTACTTCTAATAGTCTTAGCGTAATACATCCCAGGAATAGTGATATCACTTACGTATATAGCACTACCATTTGCTTTTTCTTCATTATCAATCTTTAAAATTGATGTACTAATATCTTTCATTAATTCTGCCTCCTTTTAAATTATAATTATTGTTTCCTTAAATATAAAACTAAACTGCAATATATCTCTTAGTTCATTAAGTATGAATGTTCATTTACTACAACATTGATAATTGTTTCAAGTTCTTTTGATACTGTTTGTTCTCCAACTGTATAATCAAATATTTTTCCGTCTTCATCTCTAACTTTAAATTGATTTTTGCTTAAAGGAAGGAATCCAACATTTGTTGAATCTATAAAATCATGTTCAGTCCAGAATAATGTAATTTTATCTTTGTATGGAAGTCCACCATGTGGACAGAAAGTACCACAGTTTCCACATTCATTACACATACCATCAACATGTAAAATTTGTTGATTTTGGTCAAATAAATCTGAATTAACATTAATACTAATATTCGCTCTATTAGGGCAAACATCAGAACAAATATCGCAAACTTGATCACACGCTAAACAACGTAATCCATCAAGTTTAGCTTCTATTTTCTCTTCTAAAATACCTTTTTTCTCATATAGTTTATCTTGATTTTCTAATAATGTTATTCTTACAAAGTCATTTCCAAGTTCTAATTTACTTAAAATGTCAATTGAGATTAGCTTAGCATCAGCAATAGCTTTTACAATAGTCTTAGCTCCTGCTTTACCATCACCTGCTACATAAACATTTTCAAGTGAAGTTTCGTTTTTATCATTAATTTCTGGGTAACCC
>JAFLJX010000059.1 GCA_022712785.1 Mycoplasmatota bacterium
TCATCTATCCACATCCTTGTTGATCAACAACTATATTATAACACCATGTATACTATGTAGATGTAAAATTATTGTCATACAAAAAGAACTACCAAAAGTAGTTCTTTATAATAATTTAATCTATTCAATATCTAAAGAGTATTCTTCATTGCAATCAGAAATAAATGTTCCCCAAGAGGGATTATAGATTTTTTCATTTTTAGTACTATGGTATAAGAATCGATACATTTTTTTAAGATACTCTTTATCTCCACTTTTTTTCGTAAGAAAGTATATAATCTCATATAATGTTATCGCTTGAACTTCTCTTGTGAATTTTTGTAAATGCTCATTCTCTAATATCTTGATGGCGTTGCCATCATGTGTTATAAAAAATTCTAGATTTTTAGTAGCTGCATATGCTATAGATTTAACCTCTCCTGCATCATCAAAACAACCATTACTTGGATTGTAATCTGTGTAGTTTGCTACAGCATCTTCAATTGTTTGGAATGAAGTTTGGCACATACTATCTAAATCTGATTCATCAACAATAAAAATCTTCTTATGATTTTTAACAAAATCTAATATAACAGAATCTAATATTTCAGATAATACAGTACTGTGAACATATATTGCATTACAATGTTCAATAAATGGCTCAATAAATTTTTCCTTATGTGTGTTAAAAGGAAAACTCTTTCCGTTTCTCGATGTAGGTATAAAGAAATTTGCATCACCAATTAGTATTTTTAAATTGGACTTTAAGAATCTTCTAAAAATTGTTCTAGGTATCTTTACCTTCATTGTCCTCTAGTATTTCTAGTAAATCATCATCAAACTCAACTTCCTCTTCCTTATACCCAAACGTCCCCATATCCACACCAAATATGGCTAAATCTTTTTCCAATGTTTCAATAGATATTCTTCCCTTATCATAATTGTGTAATATATCACTTACTACTGTATTGTCTTTTGAAGACACAACACTAGTTTTATTATCCTTATATTGACGATTCAAATACTCGAAATTATCTCCTCCAAGATTTTTACCAATATTGAAGTAAACACTTTCGCGTAATCTTTCATTAAAACTCAATAGCTTATCTTGATATTCTTCATTAATTGAATTAATCTCGAATAATCTTTTTACTACAACTTGATATGCAACTCTATATTTCAAAACTGACATAGCAACAATACGATATACAAGATGTTCCGCATAATCATTAAGATTAAGTTTCCCATCATTTTCTGATTTTATAAATAATTCAAAATCATGTTTCGGTAAAAGATACTCAGCCGCAAATCTATTTGCTTTTACTTCATTAATGTCATCACCCACTTTTGATCGCGTGATAAGTACTTGATCAATTTCATCAGTCAAAAAATGATAATATTCGTGGCAAATATTAAATACCATATCATCATAAGGTACTGCTGAATTAATTGCAATGTAATGAGATGATCTATTATTTACAGAATTTGGTTTTCGTATATATAGTCCTAATATAGAATTTTTAGTTTCTTCACTTAATGAAAAAAGCAGAACATTGATATCTCTGTTCTGCATAATTGTAAATATTTTAGACCCAACGCTATTTCCGTTTAGTTTATCATCACTACGTTGGTTATTAGCTAGTTGCTGTATTTCAGTAATTTCCATCTCATTTAAAATATGGTTACTCATTTTGATATTTTCCCATTTTGATATTTTTGTGTTTATCTAAACATAAAATAGCTTTTACCAAAGTATCAAATACATGCTTTTCAGTATCAGTTTCAGCTTTACCTTTAAGTGCAGCTAGAACAGAATGGCTAGTGCCATTTGATTTCACTTGATCAAGTGAAGTACTAGTAATTCTTAGAATCATCTCTATTTGTTCTATTTTTGGAAAATACTGTTCTCTTTCAATTTTTGCATATGTTTGCTCATTTATCCCAAGCAATCTCCCCATATCATTTTGATTCAGATCATTTTGTGCTTTATAGTTCTTACAAATACCCGCGATTTTTTTCAAACTAAAAATTGACATAATAATCATACCTCCCCATAATTATATCTTAATTATATATTTTATATATGCTTTTTACAACAAATATAGAATACATTTCATTTTTTCTATATATATTATATATACCCGAGTGTAAATTTTAGCAAGAATCACTCTGAATGTCAATATAATTTTTAAGGTATTTTTTTGTTTTTGTTTAAAACAATTAGAAATCCCTTATATATGTTGTGTGAAATAAAAAAACATGATTTCTCACGCTTCTAAATTGTATTATATTATATTTTTAAAAAATTATGATTCAATGTCTAGTCTATAAAAGTAATCTAGTTCATCTTTTCATACTGAATAAATCCTAATTTCAGTTGTAAATGATTTGAAGCGTCATTCCATATTCGTAGCTTCGAATAAAGAATTTCAATACTGTTCTTTTTAAAATCATCAATCATTCCTTTAATTACTTTTACTACAAAACCCACACGCAGATAATCTTTATGAGTTTGTAAACCTTCAAGAATATATTTGTTATCGTGAACACTCCCGCCACTTAATTGAATAATTCAATTTGAAGTAGGGGCTTCTTTTGTTGTGCAAACTACCGTTCGAAGATTACCGAGCTATCAAGGTTGTCCCATCCTCTATTTTTATATATTAATACATCACGATAAAACTTGTTTGAAGAGGGAGTTTTCTTAATCGTCATGATAAATATTTATCCGAAGTATACTTATTATTCTATCTTTCTAATTCTTTTTATATTTAATTAAGTTAAAATATTTACCATTTGAAAATCAATTTCTTCTTTTATAACTTTACCTACATCATTAAAAGATGATTTTAATTCACTTCGACATTACAAATTATACTCAACGAATAGTTACCTAAAGTAATTACACCATGAATCAAATAATTACCTGGTGTTACTATTGAATCTAACTCATCTGAATCCCATGTAATTGGTACTATAAGTGCCCTATGTAAGTTTGTATAAACTTTCATACTGTTTTGTAAATCATCTATATTTTCTATATTTATTGTTTTATCTAATTCATATTCATATTCAATAATTTGTTCCTCATTAAATGTAGATGATTTCATTTTATTAAAGACCTGCAGTGATGGTAATACTTTTCCTGTAAAACTAAACAATGATTGATTAGCCCAAGACACATTACCAATACCATAATTATCACCTTGAATAGTTAAGTATTCAGTTGCTCCTTCTGTTGCCCAACCAGCGCCTTCAACAGCTAACCATGCTGGTTCCCAGTAAAACGTTCCAATACCACTTTCAATACCTGCAACTGCCTCATTTACATCACGGATATAACTTGCTTGTCCTTGCATAGACGTTTTATATCCTCCAGCTTCTTCTAGAAGACTGGAATATATATTATTAGTGTATTCATTTGTATGATTCGTATATCCGTAAGCGTATTCCATTATTGCTATTTCTTGAGTGTATCTTTGATCGATTACTCTTAAAGTATTTCTGAAATCCTCCATTGAACCATGCCAATACGAATAGTAGCTTAATCCTATTACATCAAAATCAACACCATTCTCAATGATTCTATCAAAAAAATATGTCACTTTATCTATAGATGCACCATCAGCTATATGAATAATAGTTTTTATGTTTGAATCTATGTCTCGTACAGCTCTAATTCCTTCAATAACGAATTCGGCCAATGAATCATATCCGTTTTCAGAAACCTTACCATTAGGATATACCATTCCATTATTAATTTCATTTCCTATTTGCACCATTTCAGGTGTTACACCCTCA
>JAFLJX010000060.1 GCA_022712785.1 Mycoplasmatota bacterium
AACAGACCAAGAAAAGGGTCTGACCTACAAAAGAGAATGAATATTACTTTTGAAGAAGCAATATTTGGTTCAAAGAAAAAAATCAGAGTTACATCTCATGAAGAATGTACTACATGTCACGGAACAGGTGCTCATTCTAAAAAGGATATAAAAACTTGTACACAGTGTCATGGTAAAGGTACAGTAATGGTAGAACAACAATCACTATTCGGTAGAACTCGTAGTCAAGCTACTTGTCCTAAATGTGGAGGTTCTGGTAAAGAAATTACTAAGAGATGTGAAGCTTGTCATGGTGAAAAAACTATATCAAAAAATAAAGAAATTGAAATATCAGTACCTGAAGGTATTGATACTGGACAACAAATTAGATTAGAAGGTTACGGTAGTAAAGGATCAAATGGAGGTCCGTCAGGAGATTTATATATTTTATTCGATGTTAAAAAGAATAGTTTATATGAAAGACACGGAGACGACCTTGTAATTGAAGTTCCAATTACTTTTGTACAAGCAGCAATGGGTGATAGTATTAAAGTTCCAACACCATACGGTGATGTAAAACTTAAAATACCACAAGGTACCCAAAGTAAAACAACATTTAGACTAAGAGGTAAAGGTGCACCAAACGTTAGAAATAAACGTAAAGGTGATTTACATGTAATTATTGATGTTGTAACTCCAAATAAATTAAATAAACAACAAATCAAGCTATTCGAACAACTTAGAAAAACTGATTTAACTCAAGATTCAAATATTTGGAAGAAATTTAAAAGAGCAACAAAGAGATAAGTAAAAGACTACAATTGCAATTATGTTCCTTGTAGTCTTTTGTCTAATATATGTTATAATAAATAAGAAATATTGAATTATGGAAGTAGGATTATTATGAAATTTAATAAAAATTATATAATCATCGGAATAACTATTTTGATATTAATGACAATAGCATTCACAAATCCAAGTGTTGGAGATATTATTCCTAATTCAAAAATTATACTTGGGTCAAGTTTAATGATAATAATATATATCTCTTGGGCTGTTTCTACGGATTCATTATTAAAAAAGAAAATTGATATCGAAGTCGAGAATATTGTTGATAAAGAAACATCAACAATTATTGCGAAAAGAAGTATCTATATTTCTATTTTTATGATTTTTTATTCTTTTTTAGTTGTAGGCAGTTTCACTAATACTGATAACAACTTTTTATATTTCATTGCAAATTCAATGATATTAACAACAATAATTGGTGGAATATACTTATTTTACATAAATTTTTACATGACCTATTCACAAGCAAAACTAAATTCAAGAAAAACTTGGATAATTGCTTTATTTGTTAATTTATTATCATTTTCATATTTTATTTTTGTTTCAAGTTTTCCAATCATAGATTTATTTTAAATTGTTTTTGATTTTATATAGAAGTGAGTGATTATATGAAAGTAGCATTTAGCACTTTAGGATGTAAAGTTAATACATACGAAACTGAAAGCATTTCAGGTTTGTTTTTAGACGACGGATTTGAACGTGTGAAATTTAATGAATACAGTGATGTATATATTATAAACACATGCACAGTAACCAATTCAGGTGACTCCAAAAGTAGAAAAACAATAAGAAGAGCAATAAAAAGAAATCCAGAAGCAGTAGTTGCTGTAATGGGTTGTTATAGTCAAATGAGTGCTGATGAAGTTTCCGCAATTGAGGGTGTTGATATTGTTATTGGGACTAAACACCGCGAAAACTTACTTGATTTAGTTAAACAAGTATTAAGAGAAAGAATAAAAATTAATGAAGTAACTGATATATCTAGATACCGTGTATTTGATGAAGTAAATGTTACTAGCTTCGCAGAAAACACAAGAGCTTTTCTTAAAATACAAGACGGATGTAATAACTTTTGTACATTTTGTATAATTCCTTACGCAAGAGGCCCAGTGAGATCTAGAAGTAAAGAATCAATTTTAGAAGAAGCTAATCAACTAGTTAAAAACGGATATAAAGAAATAGTTCTCACAGGTATTCACACAGGAGGGTATGGACAAGATTTAGAAAACTATAGTTTTTACGATCTTCTTGTTGATTTAAAAGACGTTAAAGGCTTAAAAAGACTAAGAATATCTTCGATTGAGATAAATGAACTTATTGACCCTATAATTGAGCTTATAAGAGATAATGATGTTTTCGCTAAACACTTACACATTCCACTTCAAAGTGGAAGTTACGAAGTCCTAAAGGTTATGAGACGTAAATATAATAAGGAAGAGTACTATAATAAGTTGTCGAGTATTAGAGAGACTATTCCCGGTATCGCAATCACTACTGATATCATTGTAGGATTCCCTGAAGAAACCGAAGAAATGTTTGAAGAGATGTTTGATTATATTATTAAATGTAACTTTAGTGAAATGCATGTTTTCCCTTATTCTAAAAGAAGTGGAACTAAAGCCGCATTGATTAAAGGACAAATAAATGGAATTATTAAATCAATGCGAGTAAATAGACTAATACAGTTAAATGAAAATTTAGCGACAAAATATATTAATGGTTATAAAGGCAAGGTTATAAGTGTATTATTTGAGAGTTCTGATGGGGAATATACTCATGGACATTCAGATACCTATATAACTATTAAAGTTCCAAGAGATGAATCACTTCATAATACAATTAAAAATGTAATCGTGGACATAGTTAAATATAAAGATACTTTAGGCAAAATAAAAAGCTAGTTCAAATGAACTAACTTCACTTAATAATATAACTAATTGAAACACCTTCTACACCAACAAAGATATCATAATCTTGTTGTTCTAAAATTGCTTCGGGTAAATTATGTAAATAGTGAATAAACTCATCTAAACATTCATGTTTATTTGTTACTTGAATCATGTTTCTAAGACCTTTTTTCATTTTGATTTTCTGAAGAGTCTTTTTACCGTGTTTTACTACGATTATCAAATTCTTATTTGATTTCTTAAACATCTTGCCATAAGAATACTTTGTAACCGCAGGTAATTCAGCCATCTTATAAGTAAAGTATTTCTTTGTAAGAGTTTTACCTTTACCTTTAAGTTTTTGATATGAGTTAGTATTCTTCTTACGTTTTTTAGCAAGCTTCTCAGTTAAATAAATCCCATTAAACTTTTTCTTTCTTAATCTTTTAGATTTTTTAACATAACTTTTAACGTCTAAATAACGATTCGCAGACTTTAAAAGTTGATATAATATAAAAAAAACAATTGATGTAACAACTGATGCAATTATATAATTTTCCATATAGTATTCTATGAATGAATCAAGCATTTTATCACTTCCATCTTAGTATGATACAATTATTTTACCATAATTAAGCCGTTTAGTGTATATTTTAGAAAATATTTAAGGAATTTCCTAAAAAACTTTACATATAAGTGTTTATTTGGTATTATATATATGGAAAATTAAAGAGTGAAAGGAGGGAGACCTCATGGCTAAAACCGTAGTTAGAGATAACGAAAGTATCGAAGACGCATTAAGAAGATTTAAAAGAGATGTATCACGTTCAGGTACCCTGCAAGAAGCTCGTAAAAGAGAATATTATGTAAAACCTAGTATTTCTAAAAAAATTAAGAAAAAAGAAAATGCTAAAAAATCAAATAATAGATAATAACGGTAAGTTTTTTACCGTTATTTTTTTCCCATTTTTTTAGATGTATGTTATAATATAGCTAACTTATAGGGAGGTTTGATATTTTGGTTGATTTGACAAAACTTGAGATTAAATTTCGCAATTTAGATAGTTTTAGAATAATTATTGGTACTAATGATTCTAATTTAAAAGTATTAAATTCACTTTATAATTTAGAAATTTTTACAAAGGGAGAAGACATATTTATTTCTACAAAAGATTCAAACTTAATTGCGCTTATTGAAAAGATTTTTGAAGTTTTAATAATGATTGCTTCTAACAATGTAATAATTAGTGAAAGAGATATTATCTATATTTCCAAATTATCTGAAAAAAATAGTAAAGAAGATATTGTTGATATTTACATTAATAGAATGTTTATTACAAAAACATTCTCAGGTAAACCAATTTACGCAAAAACTTTGAACCAAAAAGAATACATAAAAGCAATCAATCGTGACGATCTCGTATTTGCCATTGGTCCCGCAGGGACAGGTAAAACGTATATAGCTGTTGTTAATGCTTTAGCTAAACTTAAAAGCAATGAAGTTAAAAAGATTATTTTAACTAGACCTGCGGTTGAAGCTGGTGAGAATTTAGGATTCTTACCTGGCGATTTAAAAGAAAAAGTAGATCCGTATTTAAGACCTTTATATGATGCTTTATATGAAGTCTTAGGTAGTAAAACTGTAGAAGAGTATATTGAAAAAGGAATTATTGAGATAGCACCTCTTGCTTATATGAGAGGTAGAACTCTTGAAAGTGCATATGTAATATTAGATGAAGCACAAAACACTACTGTTAATCAAATGAAGTTATTTCTAACAAGATTAGGATTTAATTCTAAAATGGTAGTAACTGGTGATGTTACTCAAATAGATTTACCAAAAAGGATAGACAGCGGGCTTATAAACGCCGTCAAACTATTAGAAGGAGTAAAAGGCATTAGTACTATAAAGTTTGATAGAGTTGATGTTATTAGACATCCACTTGTTCAAAAAGTACTTGCTAAGTATGAAGAATATGAAAATTAATATAATAAATAAGTATGATGACAAAAGTTATAATGAAGTTATTGAAAAAGTATTGAAAAACGGGTTAAACATTTTAGATAAAAGAGATTCAGGTATTAATATTGTTTTAGTAGGTTCAGCTGAAATTACTGAATTAAATAAACAATACAGAAAACTTGATTATGAAACAGATGTACTAACGTTTCCTGATGGTTATTTAAATAATTTAGGTGATGTCTTCATTTCTGTTCCGAGAACAATTGAACAATCAACTGAATTTGGACATAGTTTTGAAAGAGAACTCGGGTTTTTAACAATTCATGGGTTACTCCATACTCTAGGATATGATCATGAAACAGAAGATGATGAAAAAATAATGACAGATTTGCAAAATAGGGTCCTTAAAAAATCAGGACTAAATAGATAGGTGAATAATATGAATGAATTATACAATGAAGCAAAAAGTGTTCTAAAGAATTCTTATTCTCAGTATTCTAAATTTAAAGTAGCCGCAGCAATAAAACTTAAAAACGGTAAAGTAATTACTGGAGTTAATGTTGAAAATGCATCTTTCGGACTAACAAACTGTGCTGAAAGAAGTGCTTTATTCACTGCTTATGGTATGGGATACAGAAAAGATGATATCGCTGAAATCATGATTACAACAGAACAAGACTCACACATTTCACCTTGTGGTGCTTGTAGACAAGTAATGAG
>JAFLJX010000061.1 GCA_022712785.1 Mycoplasmatota bacterium
GCTTAAAAAAATAAAAGAAAAAGCCTGAGTTTTTATTAAAACTCAAGCTTTTTTTCTTTTATTGTGTTATTTAAATGTTGAATAATATTTGATAGTTGTTCATTTATTGAATAGTCTAATGCATCATATAAGTATACTTTTTCTTTTGATATTAATACGGGGATATGATAATAATTCATTTTTTTTGTATTGTCGTATATTATACTTTTAATAAAGTTATTATTCTTTGTATTATCTTTCATAAATGTTACAAGTACAGCGACTTTCAATTTTGTTTTTTGATAATTATCAAGTGAATAGTGTTGATGATAATCAATAACTTGTTCTATTGATACAGGGTTTTCTAGCCACAGATGACTTATTAAAAATGGTTTTTTTAATACAGGTTTAACAGCTACATCAAATATCTTGTGATAAATATGAACATCATCTATTATACTTAAAGAAAATTTCTCTCTCTTATAATCTGAATCTAAATCTGTATATGATAGAGTACCTATTTTTTCAGCTTTTATTGTCTTAGTCATACGGTCCGTAGTAAACTGTTGTCTAACTCCTACAAAAACCATTTGAATATAAAATAGTCCTAGTAATAAAATTATAATTTCTAACAAAATAACTGAAAGTAATATGTTTGTATCTTTAATCAATACAACGCTTGTTACAATAACAATTATACAAAATAAAATGTATCCTATAAATATTTTAATAAAACGAGACATAAAATCTTCCTTTCAAATGTTTATGTAATTCTATTTCTAATTATAACACAATATTTAAAAATATTATGTAAAATTTAAACGAACTAATTTGGATAAATTAGTTCGTTTATCTATCGTGTGCTTTTCTTATTTTTAAGCCTATATAGCAATGGATTAAAACAATTGTATCAGTCCTTGAGTTGTAGTATAATAATTATAGAAAACAATTGAATCTGTATGATATTTCAATAATATATAGGATTCATATAAACTAGTAAAAGGGAGAGATTTTATGAAAAGAAGTAAACGAATGATTTTTCGTATAGTATTAATGAGTCTATTAGTATTTTCTTTATCAGCATGTAGTGATAGTGATGTCCCATCTATAAATATGGATGTTACATTATCACACACAGTTGGAGATGATGATATTAACTTTGATGGAGTATTTTCAGCTACCGATGAAGAAGACGGAGATGTTACTGCATCAATCGTTATTGATGACGACTCAGTGGACTATTTAACTGCAGGAACATATACAATAACTGTTACTGCTAAAGACGCGGCTGGTAATGTAGCTGAAAGTGTGTTTGATATAACTATTAAAAATGAGACAGTTCCACCTGTTATTATAGGTATGGAAAATGTATCATTGAAACAAGGTGAGGATGACTATGTTTATTCTACTGGTGTAACTGCGAGCGATATCTTTGATGGAGATATTACTTCGTCAATTATTATTGATGACAGTGAAGTGAATTATACAACTATTGGGATTTATCGCGTGTACTTTAACGTAAGTGATTCTTCAGGGAATGAAGCATCAGAATCAATCAATGTTTCAATAGTTTCTGAAATTATTGCACCTACACTTGATGGAATTGAAGATAAAACAATTGGATTGGATACAGAGTTACCTAGTTTTCTAAGTGGTGTTACTGCAAACGATAACCTAGATGGAGATATTACAAGTGCAATAGTAGTTACTCACAGCACTATAGATACTTCTGTTCTAGGAACATATATAATTACATATACTATTAAAGACGCTGCATTAAATACAACTATTGAAACAGTTACTTTAAATGTAGTAGATATGACGCCTCCAGTAATTGAAGGTACAAGAAATTTATCTTTTAAAGTATTTACAGAACCAAATTTCTTATGGAGTCAAATTACAATATTTGATAATATTGATGGGGACTTATTAAGTGAAATTGTATTTGATGATAGTGAAGTGGATATGTCTGTATTAGGTGCTTATGACTTAACTTATTCTGTAACAGATGCTGCAGGTAACACTACTAGTATTACTGTAACAGTAAATGTTAAAGATTATACTAAACCAGATTTTGTATTAAATGAAATAATTTATTATCTTGATGGAGATGCAACTCCAAATTACTTAGATTATATTCAAGTAATTGATAATTATGATGGAGATATATCAGACCAAGTTATCTTTGATGATAGCAGTGTTGATTTAAATTCATCTGGTGTATATACAATTATAATGACAGTTGTGGACACATCAGGTAATTCAATGTCTGCAGAACTTGAATTAGTAGTACCAACTGAAACATCTGTAAACAATGTATTGGATGATATTGCTGAGTATACACCTCAAACAACTCCAATAGATGAAAACCTTGTATTACCTAGTGTTGGTACAAATGGTTCTACTATTGTTTGGAATTCATTAAATGATTTACATATGACAGATGCAGGTAAAATTTTACCTCCAGGTATTGGTGAACTTGGTGAGTTTGTTACTTTAGTAGCAACGTATACATTTGATAATTATGCTAAAACTATAGAATATGAATTAATTGTTGCACCAAAAGAAGAAGCAACAATTGATTCAAAAGAAACATATGATTACATCGCTCTTGGAGAAGAGTATGTGTCAAGTGATGGAACTTTAGATGCTTATTATGAACCTAACGGAAATGTTCCTTATGTTGATATTTCTGATTTGTTGGAAGTATCTAAGGGTGCGGTTGATTTTGATTTATTAGAATTTTCTTATACAGCTCCTATACTTACTGTTACATACGATGTTGAGTATGAAGATGATGATGGTATAATGCAAACTGATACATATACAGCGTACTTTGATTTCGAAGAAAATACAGTTACATCAGCTTCTTCTGACTTCTTTAATGGATACATGGAATCAACTTCAAGTAGTTTTGGTGATGGATTAACTTTCATAGGATCAGAAGGACTTGACCCTCATGAAATTGTATTTGATCTTGGATACTATGGATTTGATATGGTGGTATATGATGATTCAGGTGAAGATAAATTCTTAATCCCATTTAATATTCTTGAATTACTATTATTTGGAGATACTTATTATGATGTATATTTCAACCATGAATCATTCTTTGGAACAGAGCATTGGCAATTATCAAACTCATCTGATGCTAGTTCATTAACTGCTAGAACATCTACGTTTAATAGTGCGACTATGCCAAGAGATTTGAAAATGGCTGCATATAATTATATGGCATTCACAATGGATTATTATTATGGAATCAAAGACTTTTTAGGTATTGAAACATATTATACAGAATTAGAACCATACATAAATGATATGATTTACTCAAATGATGTTGATTTCTATCGCGCATTATTCGAGTTTGTATACGGACTGGATGATCCTCATAGTTCTCATTCATCTACAGGATATTATGAAAACACAAGTTATGGGTACTCTTTATCTCTAGCAGATTTAGGTGACCGCGTGGCAGGTTATTATCAAAAAAGTTGGAGTGTACAAGACTCTTATGAAGAAAAATACGGAACTTCAATTCCATCTCCTTACTTACTTCCTGATGGGAAAACTGCCATCATCTATATTTCAGGATTTGCAATTGAAACACCAGATGAATTTAAAGCTGCTTTAGATTTATTACCACCTGAAATTGAAAATGTAATTGTAGATGTTGCGAATAACGGTGGAGGAAACTCAGGCGCAGCTTGGAGAGTCTTTGGATATATGACTGAAGAAACATTCTCTATTCACTTCCAAAATCCACTTGACGGTTCAGCAATAACTTATAATTATGAAAGTGAATATGATGCATACGATTATAACTGGTTTGTTCTTACATCTCCTGTTACATTTAGTGCAGCGAATATGTTCGCTAATATTGCTCAAGAATTAGGAATTCCATTAATCGGACAGAACTCAAGTGGTGGAGCGTCATCAATCCAATTGATTCAACCATTTGGTGGTTCAGCATTAATTATTAGTTCAAACTCTGTTATTAGTGGTAGAACTTTCAATGAAGAAACAGGTGAATACGAATATTATTCACTTGAATATGGTGTTGAAGTTGATTATGAAATTATTGATTTCTTAAATGACGAAGATTTAATTGCTGCAATTAACGATATATTAAATATCGAATAAACAAAATAAAAAGTAACTTTTCAATTTGAAAAGTTACTTTTTTTAAATGAATAATAATATAAGTCCAATAAGTAAAAACGGTACTGATGCAATCCATAATGATTTAAAAACATGTGATGATATTTTTGGTTTTTCTGTAATATAATCAATATATGATTGATTTTTCCTTTTACCTGCAATATTGAGCCAAAACGACTGAACACCATAATTCATTAAACTAAATAAATTTTCATTGGTAATAAAGAACAACCACCCGAGTGCAAACAGTAAAAATCCTGAAATAAATAGTGCATCTATTAATTCGGCTGTAGTAAACGTTTGTGAATATAATAACGTTAAACCTGTAAATATAATTCCGACTACAAGTGCAATCAATATTGTTTTAAGAGTAACAACCTTTTTTTTGTAAAGCATATTAATTCCTCCGATTCTAACAATAAGACTATTATATATCTTAAGAAGGTTAAATGCAATTAAAACAATGATGTGAAGTTTACTAGAAAGCCTCATAATTCGCTTATGGACAATTTTTTTAAAAAAAGGTATAAATACTTATTGATTTTTTTGTATAAGATGTAACGTTCTGAAAGTATGCATATACTATCATGTGATGTCTATACGGTAAAAGACGTAAGTGATTTTTAATAATATATAAAGAAAAACATCAATTATGATTGTGAGTATCATAATTGATGTTTTCTATTAGGCAACTTGTTTGTTTTTAAAAAATGTATTTATAATTTTGTGTCATCTATACTATCTAGATAGTCTTTTATAGGTTTAATTATCTCAGTTACAACACCATCTTTAAATGGATTTTTAAGCTTTGCACTTTCAACTAAGTTTACGAAACTTTTTGATCCTCCAAGTTTACATAAAGCTAGGTATTGTTTAAATGCAGCTTGATGATTCTCTTGACTTTTAATCCAAAATTGGAAAGCACAAACTTGTGCGAGAGTATAATCAATATAATAGAACGGTGCTCCAAAGATATGTCCTTGACGGTACCAAAATGTTCCTTTTTCCATAAATGAATCATCACCATAGTCTTTAAACGGTAAATATTTTTTCTCTATTTTACGCCATAAGTCTTTTCTTTCATCTGTTGATAATTCTGGGTTTTCATAAATAGCATGTTGGAATTCATCAACTAGAGCTCCGTAAGGTAAAAATGATATAGACCCAGCTAGATGATTGAACTTATATTTATCTGTATCTTCTTCAAAGAATTTATCAATCCATGGCCATGCCAAGAATTCCATACTCATTGAATGTATTTCAGCTGCTTCCATAGTAGGCCATCTGTATTCAGGTATATGATCTCTACTTGAAAATACTTGGAAGGCATGTCCTGCTTCATGAGTTAACACATCAACATCATGTGATGTACCGTTAAAGTTAGCAAAAATAAATGGTGCTTTATAGTCTGGAAGATAAGTACAATACCCGCCACCAGATTTCCCTGGTTTAGAATCTAACTCTAGTAAATTATGTTCTAACATAAAAGTAAAGAACTTATCAGTTTCAGGACTCATTTCTTTATACATGTCTTTTGCATGATTTACTGCCCATTTTGAGTCTCCTTTTGGAGTAGGGTTACCACTTAAGAATGATAAAGCTAAATCGTATGATTTAGGTTCACTGATTCCTAATCGTTTTGCTTTTCTTGATGTAAGTTCAGTTACTAAAGGAACGACACTTTTAAATATTTGATCTCTGTATCCTTTAACGTCAATACTGTTATAATCTGTTCTTCCAAAACGATCATATCCTAATTGAACAAAATTTTCATATCCTAATTTTTTAGCTATTGTATGTCTTAGTTTAACCATGTCATCATAGATACGATCTATATGATCTTCATTATCTTCAAAGAAAGCTGACACAATTAGCTGTGCTTGGTGTCTTGTTTCTCTATTTTTGTCTTGCATGAATGGTGTCATTTGACTTAGGTTATATGTTCCACCCTGAAATTCTATTTTAGCTCCAGCTAATAGTTTTGAGTATTCAGTAGAAAGTTTATTTTCTTGTTGTAACTCAACAATTATTTCAGGGCTAAATGTTTTTTGAGCAACTTCACCTTTTTCAAATATTAACGTACCATATTTTTTTGTTAATTCTTTTCTATATTCAGATGCGAGTAGTTTCTTCATAAAGGTTTGTTCTAGTTGTTGCAAGTGAGGCATGTTTTCATCAAAAAACTCTTGTTCTTTTTCGTAAAACTTATCAGTAGTGTCAACCGTGTTTCTAATTCCTACTAATTGATTTAAAGTAGACATTTCATCATCTAATTTAAATACTTCATTAATTGCACTAAATTCAACATCAAATGATTTATTAGTTGCAATCAGCTCTAATTGAGTATTCACTCTTTCTTTGTATGATTCTAAATCTGGTCTTGTATACTTAAACTCTTCAAATTTCATAAGTTCCTCCTTGTATATTTCTTATTTAAATTATAAACTATTTAATTAAAATATAAAAGGGTTTTGACATTTTATAAGAAGTAAAAAAGAATATAGACTTTTTAATAATTTAATGATATTCTATTTATAGACTTTGGAGGATTAGCTCAGTTGGGAGAGCACTTGCCTTACAAGCAAGGGGTCACTGGTTCGAGCCCAGTATTCTCCACCATTTGACACCAGTACCGAGAATTTATGGAGTATTTATATACTTTATATGAATTCTCGGTTTTTGTATTCTCAAAAAAAGCCTAAAAAGTTGCATATTTTGGTGATATTGAAAATATGCATTCCTTATTGTTTCAAGGGTTTAGTTTGAAACTCGGAATTCAATTTGATAAGTAGAAATTCAAAATTAAATGAGGATTCTTAATATACCATATTTGGTACTATCTTATGAGATAGTGCCTTTTTTGTTGGTTGACAATCTGAAAAGAATATGTTTTAATATTGTTATGCTGTATTACTACAATGACACACGAGGGAGTGAGATAATGAAAAAAGAATTTATCATACATAGACCATTATTACTTGGATATATTGGTGTAGTTGTTATGGGAGGGTTATATCTTGTCTTTTTACTTGTTTTTAAGTCAAACACTACTTTTGATAATATGCAAGCTACAACACATAATGTATCAGCGTTTATTGTAGTTGTTGGATTAGCATTGTTGGTAATGTTTACGCCATCAGTTATGATAAGCAATGATAATAAATATATTTACTTTAATGTACCAAAGACAAGAAGCGAAATACTAATAAATAGATACAAAATTAACTTTATGTTTTTCTGTTTAGGGCTAGTAGTTCTTTCTTTATTTCTTTTTCTTGTATATGTTGTATTTAATTATGTTGGATTAGCCGAACATGAAACATTTGAAATCTTTATCGATGTTTTTTATAACAACCCACTATTATCAATATTCTTTCTTTTCGTTAACTTCAAAATAATCTTTTCTTTATATTACTTCATTGAATTGATTAATCACAGGTTTAAAACTACAATATTCTTCATGGTTGGAATGCTATTTACTTTTGTTCAATTGAGTATGTTTACCCTTATGTTAATGGATTCATTTATAGAAAACACTCCATTGTTAATATTATTCTTTGTAAACATAGGGTTTGTATTGATATCAATAGTTTTTGATAGATTAATATTTGTTAAAGGAGAGATTTGATGTATAAGTTCAATAATGATAAACCAATCTTTATTCAAGTTGCTAATGTTATAGAATTACAAATAATCTCTGGTGTTTTGAAAAGTGGAGATAAGATTGAAAGTGTAAGGGATTTGGCAAAATTGTATTCAGTTAATCCAAATACTATTCAAAAAGCAATGACCATATTAGAAGATGAAGGACTAGTAGATGTACACAGAGGTGTGGGGAGAACGATTTCTGAAACAAAGAACATAGAGAAATATATCAACAATTATATTCTCAATGAGGTTCAAGATTTTACTAAACTTATGAAGGAGCAAAAAGTTAGCAAAAAGTTTGTTCTAGATGTTATTACTAGGGAGTGGGAAAATGGAAATAAATAATTTGGAAAAGAAGTATGGCAAAAAGTTAGTTCTAGATATTAAGAACATTGAATTTGGCATTAAGGGTATCATTGGTATTTTAGGTATTAACGGAGCTGGTAAGACTACTTTCTTTAAAGTGATGACTGATCTAGCACACAGTAATCAAATAAGCAAATATAAGTATGATATTTCTTACTTTCCAGATGCTGATAAGTTCTACAATACTAATATATTGGGACTTGGAGAATTGCTTCGATTAACTTACAGTGATTTTGATGTAGATGACTTTTATAAAATTTTATTAGAATTAGGATTAACTAGAGATACCAAAATAAGACAATTAAGTCGAGGGCAAAAGAATCTGCTAAATATAGTAATGACTATTTGTAGAGACACACAATACTACTTCATTGATGAATTATACTCAAATCTTGATTTTGAAACTAGAGAATTGATATCTAAGATCATAATTGAGTATACTGATGTAAAAAACAAACTGATTTTCATATCAAGTCATGAAATTGAGGACGTTGAGAGACTATTAGATTTCGTCGTTGTTTTACATGATAAAGACTTTGGTAAAGTATACTCTCAAGATTATATAATCAAGAAATACAAGAATCTATATAATTGGTTTGAAAACGAAGTGACAGGGGGGATACAATGAAGGAATTAAGAAACAACCTAGTTGTGTATTGGAAGTTTAACAAAAACATTTTGATAGGATTTATAGTATTTTCTTTATTGTTTTATCTTTATATTTATTTCTTTGCATATGCATTTGTTTATTTTTATGATGTAAGAGATTTTATATACGTATTTGGCTATATAGTTATCATTCCAGGAACTCTTACATATCTTACCTTTAACAAAATTCACTTACAGTTATATTTTGTTTTAAATAAAAGAAGTATTTGGCCATTAGTTATTAACATAATTACACCATTACTATTATCTTTATTAATTACCTCTATTTATGTTGTATTGCGTACATTTCATGCAAATGGTATTGGAGAAGGATACATGATAGTTCAGACACTATATATGCATATATTTTCAATACCTGTAATATTTTATGCCTTACTAATTATATTGGAGAGAAAATATCACCTAATTAATGGGACTAAATCACTAATTAAGGTGTTGATATATGTTTCTGTATTTGGAGTAATTGCATTTGGAGTGAGTTTCATTAATAATGCACAATTACTTGAGAATATCAGGTTTACAATGATAGTTATTATTACGGTTATTACTCCTATATATTTAGTTCTCAAAAAATACTGGAGGATGGATACATAATGAAAATTGAAAATATATTGAAGAATTATGATAGTGGATTTGAACTAGATATTCCTTCCCTAGAACTTAAAGGGAATGTAATAGGAATTTTAGGACATATAGGAAGTGGGAAAACTAGTTTATTAAAAACTCTCTCTAAGTTAAATAACGGATCCTATACTCGCTCTGATAATGACTATTTCTACATGGTTGAGTTTGATAAACTTCCAAGATCAAAAGTGAGTTTGGTGTCAAATGTATTTGAATCTATTAAACCTAACTTTAATCGAGTTAGATTTAATAGTTTATTAGATATATTCAAAATTGATAGAGAAGATATTACTAGTGAACTAAGTGATGGACAAAAGAAGATATTATCATTTATCCTGACTATATCAATAGAATCAGAAATATTGTTATTAGATGAACCATTCTCCAAGATTGATCCTTATAATCGGAAGAACATGATTAATACTATAATTGAAGTTTCCAAAAATTATAAGCACATAATTATAGCTTCGCATGAGATAGGAAATCTTCAAAGGCTAATTAATTATGCTGTTTTAATAAAGGACGGGAAAATAATAAACTCTAGTTCAATAGAAAAAATTGAAAAAGACTTTCCTAATATCAAAGAATGGTATAGAGAAAACTATAAAGACTAAGCAAAAGAGATGATAGATGCAATTGCATTTATCATTTTTATTTTCTAACTTTTAAATAAGTATGTAATTGTCAAAAAATAGATCTAAATAACAAAACTTACAAGATAATTGAATTATGTGTAAAAATCAGTGCAATAAACAGGGGTCTAGATTTTGGTTATGTATTCCCATGGTGGAGCCCCTTGTCAACCACATGACCCCGCTTCCGTATACGGGTAAACTTCGGGGACTATATTCTCCACCATTTGATACCGTTACAGAGGATTTATGGAGTATTATTATACTTTATATGGATTCTCGGTTTTTGTTTGCAAATAAACACCAGTTTATTGCTCCGGTTATGGGGTTGAACGGGCCGATATAAACATGTTGTTTAAGAGGCCTTTTTCGCAACTCAGAAACTAGATTGGGTGGATAAAATGAAAGTTTACAACCGCTTTTTGAAATCAATTTATATTATCGCTATTTTTTAGTAATGCCTTGAAGTTCGAGATGTGTTAAAATAAATGTATTGAAGTGGAAAAGGGG
>JAFLJX010000062.1 GCA_022712785.1 Mycoplasmatota bacterium
AATACAGCCTTTTCTGCTTCAAATACTAAATTGATGTTCTCTCTTTCTTCATTACCTTTTTACATTTTACTTTCATATTCTTTAAGAAGGTTTTCTGTTTGAACTACATAGTCTTTTTCTATGTTCTCAATAGACTTGTTTAGAATAGTATTTTCACTAATCTTCAATTCTTCAATAGTAACTAATTCTAACTGATAGTTCTCTTCAATTTCTTCTTTCTTTTTAAGTAAAGACTCTTGAAGCTCTTTATGGTTCACATTTAAAGAATCTAATTTAAGTAAATACTTAGAATTAGTTTCATTTTTTCTTTTAGATACCTCTTTTTGTTCAATCTTAAAACTAGAGATGAGTTCAGCAGTTTCTTTTGAAAAATCTATGATTAAAATGCCTGATTTTTCACCAACTTCAATCTCTTCCTTTTTTATCGATAAATAATTGTTATCCATAATGTGCCCCCTTTTACCCTGTTAGATTTATTTTATCATTAAATATGTCGTTTTTGTATCTTTTTTGTTTTTTTATAGGTAAATAGAAAAGGAAAACGGGGATTTTCCTTTTCTATAAGGGAGTAAGGATACCATCTTTATATTCTTTCAAATATTTTAAGATGTTTATTTCATCTAGAGGTGGTGTGAAATAGTATCCTTGTACATAGTCAACATTAAGCTCTTTTGCGAGCTTAAAATGATTTTCGTTTTCAATTCCTTTGGACATAACTTTTAGGTTAATATCTTTTGAGAAATTTGTGATTGTTTTATAGAAGAGATATTCACGATTACCAACACCTTTATCTGGCATTTGTGCTCTATCTATTTTAAAAGTATCTAATTCCATTCCCATTATTGATGGTAATGAAAATGAATTTGATTCAAATGCATCTATTGAAACTTTAAAGTTTGCTTTCTTTAAATTAGAAATTGCTTGAAGTGCAACTGGGGTAGATATATCATTTTCAGAAATATCAAATTCTACATTTTGAGGTTTTACGTTATATGAGTTAACTAAATTTATTAATTCATATGTTTTAAAATTTAGTAAACTTTTCAAACTCAAATTTATAGTTATACTAAAATTCTTATCTATTACACCTTCATCAATCCATTTTGCATAGTTGTTTAATGTCTTCTCAATGACTCTTTTATCAATCTTTTCAAATAAATGTTTTTCATCAGCTATATCTTTAAATTTTGATGCTTCTATTACTCTATATTTATTTTTTTGCCATCTTACTAAACTTTCACAACCAACTATTTTATTAGTTTTTATATCAATAATTGGTAAAAAGAATGGTGAAAATTGATCAAGCTCAAATCCTTCTTCAATTTCATGATTAAAACTATCCAAGTCTTGTTTTAAAATATGCATTTCGTTATCTGCGATAACAATTTCTTGTTTGTTTTCTTTAGCCTTTAACATTGAGAAGTGAGCGAGTTTAACTAATGATTCAATTGATTCTATATCGTCTCGAATGCCAACTGATGCACATCCTGCGACTAAATTAATATCATACTCTTCTTCATTACCATTAAAGTAATATGTCATATTTGATAAGTGACTAATTATTGTTCTTACACTTCGGTATTGTTCTTCTTTTCTTAATGTTTGATTAATCACCATTTTATTTTTAAAGTCTAAAATGAATACAAGTTGATCAGTTCTATATAAAAATACATTTTTTCTACCAATCTTTTTAACAGCCTCTTTATAAACTTGATTAAAAATTTTATCACTTAACCCTATGTCATAGAATTGGCTATATGTAGCTAAATTAGTTATTTCTAAAAAGACTACAAAGTTATCCTTTAATTTCTTTATGTTAGTTCTGCGACATATTCTATTTTTCTCAATAACAAGTTTCACTTCTGACCCTGTGCTTAAGTAAAGGAATAAAAATATTAAACTAAGAATCCCTATTACTATTGTTACTATCTCACTTGTCTGAAAAGTTTTAAAAATTAATGTTAATAGAAGAAATATTAGGATTCCTAGAAATATATTTCTTCTTCTCATTAACATATTACAATACCTTCCTTATATTGTATTTTCCCGTTTTTTTCTTTCTCATAATTACCTCCTGATTTTATATCGTATAGAATAAACAAAAACGCCCTAAAATAAATTAGGGCGCAAAATTTATCACAATATCGAATATCAAAAGTTCAATTTTTGATAGAATATCAAAAATAATGTTGCCTCTTAATAAACATTGCGGTCCAGCCAGCATAGATTTCAATCTTTAGCTCTGTGACTTTGCGTAAACACGTTTCCGTGTAATTGCCCTTTGAATATTTATCTTATACACTTACACTTTAGCACATTGAAGTATTGTTGTATAGACCATATATGACCCTTAGTGTATTTTTATAAATAAAAAGCCATTAAATGGCTTTGTTATTTAATTTGATTCTACAATCTTCTAAATAAGATTTAATATTTATTTAATATTATAGTTCCTTTTTAATCCAATTAATTATGTATTTAAATGTTTCAGTTTTATCAAATTCATTTATTATTTCATGTCTGTTATTTTCAACTAATTTAACAGTTGCTTTATTATAACCATTCTCACTATATAGTTCTTTTACTTTCATTACTCCTTCACCATTGTCACCAACAGGATCACTTTTACCAGAAATGAATAGTAATGGAATATCTTTTGTTTTTATTATTGTTTCAGTTTTATTGATATCTATCATAGTATTAAAGAATTCTTTATAAAATACCTTTGAATAAGCATATCCACATAAAGGATCTTCAATATACTTATCTACTTCTTTAGTATCATTAGTAAGCCAGTCAAATTTAGTTCTATTATCAGCTATGTTTTTATTTAGTGGATCATTTAATACTTTAGCGATAAATGGTAACCTTTTATCTTTTTTAAAGAGCCCTACAATGCTAGTTAATAATAATGGTAACCATGCTCTACCCATACCTATAGGTGGAAGAGTACCCATTATTATTGCCATTTTTGGAACTGATGCATAGGTTGATATATATTTCCTAGCTATAACACTACCCATTGAATGTCCCATTATAATAATTGGAACACTTGGTAAATCTTTTTGTATTACTCCACTAACAGTATTACAATCATCAATTACATCTTTCCACGTATCTTCACTTGTGAAGATACCTACATCATCTTTATTTTTTACACTGAGTCCATGTTTTCTGTGGTCATGCGCATAAACAGCAAACCCATTTTTTGCCATTTCTTTAGCAAAATAGTGGTATCTGTTTTTATGTTCACCCATACCGTGAAATACTTGAATTACTCCTAGAACATCACCTTCAGGAATAATTTTAAAACAGCTTATATTTAAATCATGTTTTCCTTTTACATCAAACTTTTCAATTTTCATATTTTCCCTCTTTTCCTATAGTAGAGTACCTTTAATTGAATCAATAACACCTTCGAGTATAGTAACTAATGGTAGTGAATTATCCAATTTTGATTTTACTTGTTCTTCCATCAATGGTACATGAATAAATCCCGCCTTTGTATCTAAATTATTAATGTTTATATAATGTAAAACATGATACATGAGATTGTTACATATGTATAACCCTGCAGTATTAGAAATCTCTACAGGTATCCCTTTTTTATTTAATGTATTGTATATTTTTCTTAATGGTAATTTAGAAAAATATGCATTTTTAGCATTTATTACTATTGTTTCATCAATCCTCATTATTCCTGCGTTGTCTTCGTGATTTGAATTACTGACATTTAATGCAACTCTTTCAAGACAAATATTTTTTCTGTTTGCAGCAAGCCCCAAATTGATAATAATCCCTGGTTTATATTTTTCAATATACGGCTTTAGAACTTCAAAACATTGATCATATAATACTGGGAGTTTTACAGTTATGATGTCATTCCCTTTAATACTTTTAGGCAGTAACTCTAAAACTTCTAATGTAGGGTTAATGTCGTTATTTAAAAATGGTTCGAACCCTGTAACTATAATATTCAAAATATCACCTCACACTATTATAACATTATTTCAAAAAAAAAAAATACTCAATATTTTGAGTATTTTAATCAATTTGTTTTATGTATTTTATAAGTTCTTCAATATTAGATGTAATAAATATATTATTAACCTTGTTTTCATTACTTATATCTAATAAATCTGATTCATTTAAAACTTTTAGTACTTTATATGGTTTACTTGTTAATACTATTATCTTATTCTCTAATTTATTAAACTCTTCTAAGTTTATCAAGCTAGAGGTTACAGTCCTAAATCTTATACCACTAATAACACCTTTTTTTAAGTTCCATATAATTTTGGAATTAATAGTTATTTGGTGATTAGCACTAAT
>JAFLJX010000063.1 GCA_022712785.1 Mycoplasmatota bacterium
CAACGGAAGAGGAAGCAAATAATAATGCTTATATGACTGATTCAGGAAGCATGGAATGGAATTTAGAAATTAATAAAGTACTTGCTTTTGATGCAGGTTATGCAACATCAAAAGCTATTAGAAATACAAATATTTTTGAAATGTTTTGGCATGCAGAAGGAATTAAAACAAAATATAGTGGTTTTGTTATATTTGATGATGAAAAGTATATAGTAAGAGAAGAGGATTCCTATGGCTATGCAGATAAGAATTGGGGTAGTGACTTTACAAGCCCATGGCTTTGGATTAGTAGTTGTAATTTATATAGTAATAAATATAATAAACAGCTTAATAAAAGCGCAATTGAATTCGGAGGAGGAAAACCAAAAATAGCAGGAATACCACTTAATGGCAAAATCATTGGGTGCATTTTTTACGAAAGTGAATATTTAGATTTTAATTTCTCTAAATTCTGGAAAAGATGCAAAACTAATTTCTCTTTTATAGAAGATAAAGGTATGGCTATATGGAACGTAAATGCATCAAACAATAAGTATATAATTGAAATAGAACTTACCTGTGAGACGAAAGATATGCTTCTAATTAATTATGAAGCGCCAAATGGTAAAAAACGTCATAATCATTTATTAAATGGTGGAACTGGGACAGGCAGTTTAAAAATATATGATAGAAAACATAAGTTAGTTGATGATATTAGTTTTTATAATACAGGATGTGAATATGGTATTTATGATGAATAGTAATAAGAGAAAGCTCAATAAATAAGAGCCATATTTTATATTTATCAAGGTATAGAGAAATAATTAATACTAGAATAGGTGTAAGGATAAGTTACTCGTCCAAATTATTATTAAACCTATAATTTGTTGTAACTAAATGTTATATAATGAGTGAATTGGTAGGATGTTAGTAGACACGAAGTGTTGATATGTGTTTATTAGCATCTTTTTGTATACTTAAATAAAGGAGTGATATTTAAAAGTAGAAGGAAATACAGATATTGGAGTAAAGAAGTAAAGCATCTTATCAGAGAAGATTATTTGATAAAGAGTTAGGTGTAAGTTAGCTATAGAGAGAAGAAATTAGTAGATTTAATTAATGACACAGTATATAATATATTTGTCTCATTATAGTAACGTATATTGGATGTATATTTCAGGTTTATCTCTTTCATTTTTAACAATAAAAATAAAAGGAGAACATTCATTATGAATTATTATGATATTTTGCACCAAGATGAACAGGAAAAAATAAATAAATTAGAGGAGCAACTGAGAACTAGATTTTGTATCACTGACATAGAAAGAAATGATTTGATTGTATGCATGTGTAATTCAGCTCGTATTGAAGAACTAAGGCTGAATCCAATGACAACATTTGCTAGTCCTGGTGATAAACTGTTAGACTTTGTTCTTTACCATGCTAAAGTGAAGCTTGATCCATTTATTTCTAAAGGGTCATTAGATAATCTTAGACAGAAGAATACCAAAAAAGAAAATCAACACAAGTTGATGATAGAACTCGATTTAGATAAATACATTTTGAATGGTAACTGTCAATCTTTATATGATTACGTTAAGGATTCAATTCATCCTATATCTGATCAATTTGAAGCACTAATATATGTAATATTCAAAAACCTAGGTATTAAAGCAGTAGAAAAGTTTTTACAACAAATAGATTTCATTTAAATTAACAAAAGCAACATTAGTGATATATGTGAAATGTACTTTCAATGTATTATTGTAATGAGACTAAAAAAGTATACTAGATTTAAATCCAGTATACTTTTTTATTTGCTTATTTTAAATAAGTTACTTGTTTATAAATGCATTAATTTATATTGCAAAATTTTATGATAAATTATTCGTGTATGTTATAATTAACAATGAATTGATTTATAAGGAAAGAGGTGGATAAATGACTAGTATTATTATGGTGTTAATCTTGTTGGTAGCTGTTGGTATTTTACCTAATGCATTCAATATTATTGCCGTTTCTGGGGTTATTGTTATCTTTGCTTATAAGTTTAGAGATATGTTTAAAAAAGCATATATATTTTACTTGGTTGGATTGATTATTGCTTCGGTGTCTTTATACTTTTACAATTCTGTGTATTCAGAGATAATTATAACTGGTATTATAGGATATAGTTTTATGTTTGTAGTTATGATTTCTGGGGTTTTACCGAGAGTTTGGTTGGTAACTAAGAATTTAAGAAGAAATAGAGGGATGTTTTCTATTTTGTCATTTATCTTTATATCTCCACATGCTATAAGTCATGTCCTTGGTCTTGTTGGTGGAATAAATCTATTTGGGATAGCTGCTTATGTTTTAATGGTTCCCCTAACGATTATTTCTTTCCAAATCATTAGAAAAGAAATTGATAACAAAGATTGGATTAAGATTCAGAAAGCTGCGTATGTTATTTATGGATTATTGTTTATCCATCTGTTATGGGTAGCTGATTGGGAAAATAAATTAGTTTATGGTGTTTTATTTACTTTGTATTTGAATAATAAGT
>JAFLJX010000270.1 GCA_022712785.1 Mycoplasmatota bacterium
AGTAACAAGTCTAATAAAGTTTTCCATAGTAGGTTTTCTAACTAAAAATCTAGGTGGATAAGCAAATAATTCACTATATGGTTTGAAAGCATGGTTAAACACAAAAATAAGTGGTAGTCCCATGAAGAATGTTAAAGTTATCAAAAATGCATGGAAACGCCATTGATTTAATTTAAGTCTATCCGGATTAAACGTTATACCTGAATTTGTCATAATATCTAACCCCTTTCCCCAAATAATCTATAAGCTACTTTATTAAACAAAAGAACAATAATTAATAAAATAACAGTTACTGCTGATGCGTATCCCATTTCAAAACGAAGGAATCCGAAATCATTCGCATGGTCTACAATCAGCCATCCAGCATACTGTGGTGGAACTCCTCCACCAGCTAGTGCCTGGGCCAGTCCTGCTGCATTAAAAGTACCTATAATACTCATTACAGCACTAAATAACATTTGTGGTTTAATTGAGGGAATAGTTATATAGAATATTTCTTGCCATCTATTTTTCATTCCGTCAATTGCTGCTGCTTCATATAAACTTCTATCAATATTTAATATACCAGCAAGCATAGCTAAGAAACCAAGTCCCATACTACCCCATAAAGAAACAATAATCATTATAGGAAATAGGTAATCAGCATCTTGCAAGAATTGAACAGGTGAATCTACACTAAACCAGTTTATTAAAATATAGTTCAAGTATCCCGTTTCATCACCACTAAAAATAATTCTCCATACATTTGCCATCATAGCAGCTGCTGTAATAGAAGGAGAATATATTATTACAGCATAAATAGTTCTTGCTTTATGAGGTACTTGAGCAAGCATCCATGCTAAGAAGAATGCCATCATGTATCCTATTGGACCAACGATAACACTAAATAGTATTGTATTTGAAACAGCATGTTGTAAAAACACTGTATCACCTGTGAATATATCAACATAGTTTTTCAATCCAATAAAAACAGGTGTTTCAATTGTATTGAAAGACGTAAAACTCAAGAATATAGCAACCAAAACAGGCGTAGCTATTAGTAGAATAAACAAAGCTCCGTAAGGTACAATAAATAAATAAGGCGATTGTAAAAATTTCTTAAATCCTTTTTCATTCATATTAGTATCCTCCTTCTCTTAGCCATAGATAAATATTATCAGAAGTAGGAACTTTATAAGGTTTTATCATAACTCCATCTTTATAGTAACCAAACTCAGTTAGTTTTCTTTTTAATTCTCTATTAATAATAATCACAGCGTCATCAATCGCAATACGTGCATTCACTCCATCATTAACTACTTTATTCCAAGCATTACTCAATTCTCTTTCAAGTAAGTAATCCCCAGGGACTCTACCCGTAGTTCTAATCCATTGCCACTGTTCTAATACTTCATACTTAGAGTCGCTTGGCCACGCACTAGTTTTAAACGCTTCAACGTTCGCTGTCATATGTAAAAACTCATCTCCAAGAAGTGATTGTAATTGATAAGTAAAGTCACTTTGTATATCTTTACTAAACCACCATTTGAAATATTCCCAAGATAAATCTTGTTTACTAGAATCACTAAAAATAATACTACTTGTACCATAAGTAGGATCCCATCTTTCAACACATTCTAAGTCGTCATTTAGTTCTACATGACAAGTTTCAGAGTCCGCATCAGAGACAACTCCAGGGATAGGTAAAACTCCCCATTGTCCAGCTAATTCTGGAGCTGCATATTTTAATTGGATATAAGTGTTTCCATCTCCGATTCCAATAGGAACTTGTCCATCACGGAATTTTTGATAGAAATTCGAAGTTGTAATTGGAACATTATATACACTAAATAAATCAGTCATAAACTCAAAACCATCATATGCTCCATTTTCATTTATTACTGTTTCATCTCCGGTTTCATTATATAAGACCCCTCCATGTTGATATATAAATGGTGTCGTCTCACCAAAAGTCTTAAAGGCATTATCTCCACCAAGAGGAGTATAGAAATAGTAATTATATTTCTGCATAACAGGAATTAAACTAACAACTTCTTCCCAAGTATCAGGTGGATCAACTTTTAAGAATTCTAAAACATCTTTTCTGTAAAATAGTAATTTAACATCTTGTGTTTCTGGTATTGAATATATTCCATCCTCAAATACGTACGGAATAAAACTATTAGGACTAAACTCACTAGCTAGTTCACTAAATCCATCAAATTCTGTTAAATCCGCTACGATACCACGTAAAGCAAACTCAAATGGCCTTGTTACAGTAAGACCCATAGCTGCATCAGGTGTAGTGTTTGCGGCGTTCGCAAGCACTATTTTATTTTCTTCTGGCATTACTGATAACTGCACTTTTATTCCAGTTTCTTTCGTAAAGCCTTCGTCTATCATTCTTTGCATTACTTCAATGTATAATCTTGAATTACGAACCCATATCTCTATAGTCTCATCATCGACTACAGCAACATCGTTATATTTTGGATCGAAGAAAGAATAGAAAAACGCTCTAACTCCTTCCCAACTTTTTATAAAGATATTCGCAGTTGGATTAGGTAAATCAACATCTTCTCCATGAATGTAAATTGAATCAAGTTGTAAAGGATTATCAATTAAAGTTGGCAATATTATATTTATTCTTCCATATATAGACCCATCACCAGCATTAAATCTTGATTTGAATGGTGGTAGTTCATCTGGATTATCAATAAATTGATTCATATATTTAATTGCAACATCAAGTTCAGTAATAATAGCCTCATCATCAGTGTTATAAATATCTCTTAATAGATCTTGAGATGATATAATCTCTTCTCTTATTCTAATTAATTCTTCTTTAATACCAGGAATATATATTTCAAGTTTATAATCTCTGTATCTATCAGTAAGACCCCCAGTAATTACATTAACCTCTCTGGCTATATCGTCAATATCACTCAATACATCAATAAGCTTGTGGTACACATCATCAACATTAGAATTTACGGCAGTTAATTCTAATGTATGAGTTCCTTTAGATAAATAAAATTCGTAAGCTTCTCCAGCATTATTTAAAGTTTCATTAGCGTATTTTCTAGAATATGGAATTGAATAACTTTCTAAACTATCAAAAGGAATTTGTCCATCAATTTTAATAAGTCTTGATGTAGCTAATCCTTCATTCTGACTTTGTAGGTACTTTAAAGATATGTTATAAAGACCAGCTTCAGCAATATCAAATGTATAAGTGACACTATCTCCACTCTTTCTAAATGATGACTGATCTAGTACATTTAAAACACGATTTTTATAAGAATAAGGAGTTAAACTTGGATCTCTTTCAAACTTAGCTCTTATATTTTGTTTACTCTCATATGTATAGCTTTCCGCAGGGATTGTAAATAATCCAGATGCTTTAGGGTTGGCTGCGACAGAACTTGAATATTCGGAATAAGTTGGAGCATCTATGTATATATTTCCTATACTAATATCCCCAAATAAAATATATCCTTCATTTACCAAAATAGAAACTTCATTAACACCTTCATTTAAAAAGAACTTTATAGGTTCTACAAAAAAGTAGTTAGGATCAGATAATCCAAAATTACTCCATTCGTTTTTTAAATAACTATTAGGAGTTATTTCATCACCGAATCTATCAAATGATTTCTCACTGTTAATTTCCCATTTCATTGGCAACTCTAAATTATACATTTCATTGTATTGAACAAGTCCATTAATTGATACTGAAAGTGATGGTCTCAGCAATGTGTCTTCTTTTAGATAATAATCAATATAGATTTCATAAAGTCCTTCATTTGCAACATCCACACTAAAAGTGATTGTTTCTGTAGGATTTACTTCAACAGTTGAATTATCATAGCCAAAACTATCTTCAATAGTTACTATGTTTCCTCCGGTTATGTCTTCACTAGCAACTCTATATACTTCAAAAGGACTAGGAATATTTAATCCAAGCCAATAATTGTATACACCATAGTAACCATTACCTTCATTGTAGTTCTCTAAATATGCATTAGACGTTTCAATAATCTCATCATATTTTAAAGCAGCAAGTTCTTCTTCAATTCGACTCTTTGCTGCTACATCATTTAAATGAACCAATATACTTTTTCCGAAAATCAATGAAAGTAATAGAGTAGTTATTATTATTCTTTTTATCATAATATCACCCCTATTAAATATGAATAAGCCAATAACTCTTCAATGATATGAAGAGTTATTGGCCATTTTAAATTAATTATTAATCGTCATTAACACTATTATAGTTTTGTAAAAACTCTACAATAGATGCATTTAATGTATCTTGGATATCTTGTGCGATATCTCCAAAGTTTAAACTTTCTAAAAGCATTTGATCTTTCATAGTCCAAGGTTCAAAGTCATTAGCTACCGAAGCAAAGGCAGGAATCTGTCTTGGATACGGATTAGCATTTGACATTTGATATTGGAAGGCTGCATTTTGAAACGCATCAAAATTATAACGTTCTAATACTGATCCTTCTTCAAATCCTTTTACTAGAGGATGAATTGCCATAACTGCTGGATTACTTGTTATTGGCCAACCTTGAATATAATCCATTAGGTATAAAGTTCCATCAGTAAATGATACGGGATCTGCTTCATAAATCATATCCCATCTATTTTCAAGTCCTTCTTCACCATATGTAAGCCATTTAACTAGTTGGAAAGCAGCCTCTGCTTGTACTCTATCATCTTCCATTACTTTAGAAAGGCTGTAATAGTCATGATATGTATATGTTGCAGTTTGTCCACCTTCAGGTGCAACTGGATATGGATAAATATCAATTTCAAATGTTTTATTTACCATTGAGCTTACAGCTGTATTAAATTCCCATAAATAGATAGTGTTAAACGCACGTACACCATCAGTCCAAGAATCTGCGATATCCGGACAAATTGATTCACGATCAGTCTCTGTTAAATCCCAATAATGCCAACCTTGTTTAGCTTCTGAAGCTACACCTTCAAGCCAAGAACCATAACCAACAGCGTCTGCAAAATCAAATCTTTGAGTAACTGTGTTATATCCTCTATACCCGTTAGGAACACTATCAAAGTAGTTTGCTCCAAAGTATGAGAAATCAATTACACCAGGGAAAATACATGAACCAGCATCAGTTAATTCTCCAACTTGATCACGAACAGCTTCATATTCTTCATATGTCCAGTCGTATTCAGGTAGAGGTACGCCGATTGCATCAAGCAATCCAGTATTAACCGCCACTAAAGGTCCAACACCTTGCCAAGGAATACCCCACATTTCAAGATTGTCATGTGTTAACATTCCTGATAATGCATTAGGAGTAATAAACTCAGCTTCAGCATCTGTTTTAATGTAAGGTGTTAAATCTAATGTCATACCTTTATCATAAGTTTCTGCACCTTTAGGGTTAAAGAATATTTCAGGTAAATTACCTTCTGCAAGTGCATTTTCTTGTAATGCTAGTAATCCATCATCTCCATTTTCCCAACCAGCTGAGAATAATGGATCTCTTGTCACTGTAATATTTGGATAAGCTTCCATAAATTTAAGAACGTTTAGCCATACAGCATTTTCTTCATCAATAGGTCCATAATAACTGAACCCCATTGTTAGTTCGATTGTATCTTCTTGCCAATCAGGAGTTCCATTAGCGTCTAAATCAACGTTATAGATTCCTTCTTCTTCATATTTTTCTTGTGCTCTATCTAAATCTGTTCTACAAATTTCTTGATCAGGATTTTCCTCACAAGAAAGAGCTAGTACAGTTAATGTAATGTCGTAAGCTGTTCTTACTCCATCAGCATCAGTTGCACTTAATACAATTGTATATTCACCAATCACATTTAAATTATAGTTTCCTGTAACTTTAACATCAAGATTATTACCATCTTGGTCCGCAGCAGAGATTCCAGTTAAGGAAATCGCTGCAGCTCCAATTTTAACATCTAAATATCCGTTGTTACTTATTCCAGTTATTACAGGTGCATTGTTTTCTCCATTACCCCCATTATCAGGGTTATCAGATCCACAAGCTACTAAAGTAAAGGCAAAGAGTAAAGTCACAATAAGTAATAGTATTTTTTTCATTTTATTGCCTCCAGTTTATTTAAGGTTTTCTAATAAAGTACAATGTAGCTCCACCTAATATAGCGAAAGCTGCAAAGATTAATAATGTATTGTTACTTCCAATTGAACCGAAACATCCTGAATCATCAGTTGGTTCTGGTTCAACAACTTCAGCTGCATCAACAGTAATTTCTAAACTGTCAGATGAAATATTCCCAGCGTCGTCAGTTGCAGTAAATATTACAAAGTAAGTTCCAGCTGTATCCATGTCTACTTGAGATGAATCAACAACTACATCTCCTTCATCAACAGATACGAATGAATTCCAGTTAGGTTCAGAATCTCCTACCTCTAAATCAGGCGCAGCAGATAATGTGATTACAGGATTAACTGTATCTAATACTGTGAATGCAAATTCACCAATTCCAACGTTACCCCACATATCAGTAGCGCTAATTACTACAGTTTGAACACCGGCAACTGATGTATCAATATCAGTTACTATTGTATATGATAATTCTCCATCTCTGTTATCTAAGAATAATAATTGAGTGAAGTAATCCATTATATTGAATGTTGCATTTTGATCTAATTCCATTACAACGTCAATTACGAATGAAGCTTGAAGTTCAGGTGCTTCATTATCGATGTCTAAATCATAATCAATTACAAATCCGTTTTCATCAACAAATCTCAACATATATGATTTTGTAACGTCTAAATCAAATACTAATGACATCATGTGATTCACAGAAGTTCCGTGAGTTGATTGCCCTTCTTCAACATATAATGTAGTATTTCCATCAAACACAAACTCTACATTTCCAGGAGTCATTTCTGGGTCAGCTGCGCTGTCCCATGCAAATCCATCATTGTCTGGATCAAACTTAACTTTGAATGCTCCAGTTTCTGTCGCTTCAGACACACAAACTTCAAATACATAATTTCCATTTGAATCCATTCCTACAGGAGGAATTGTATTTCCAATATCCCAACCTTGAATGTCTCCAACTAGTCCAAGTTGACTTAAAGTTGTAACTTCAGTAGTTAAGAATACATGTACCATTAATTTTATTTCAGTAGCTTCACATGTAACAGTTTCAGTATAAGTTCCAATTCCAGGATTAGCTAAATCAATAGATGCAGGGAAAATAACAACACCATCTTCAAGTAATAATAAACTATCCATTATTGAAGTAGGGTCATTTACAAAATCTAAAGCAATTTCAGTTTTACTAACAGCATAAGTTCCCTTATCATTTATAACATCAGCAGGAACAAAATCGTTACTTGTTCCAAAAGCTAAAGCTATAGATTCAACAACTTCAGTTACATATTGCATAGGATAAACTGCTTGGAAAGTACCACCCAAATATCTATCAGTAATAACTTGTGCTTCTATAGATGGTAATTTATATCCAGATGCCATTGTCATAACATCACCAGATGCATTGATGAAATATTCAATAACTTCTTGTCCATTTAAGTCATAAGCGAATTGAACTGTTAATTCAGTATCTCCCCAGTTAAATCCATTACCGTCTTCATCAAACAAGATTTTAAATTCTCCAGTTTCACCAAATGTAGGAACTTCAAATACTGCATAGCCAAATTCATCTACTTTTGTAGAAATATATGGGTTAGCTACGTCAGGTGCCCATTCTTGAGCGAATGCACCAACAGCAGAAATCTTAGATCCAAGTAAATTTGTATCTAAATGAATAATAACAAGTTTAGGTAAATCACTAGGTGCATCAGACATATGAGCTCCTAATTCAGTAAATGTATCTTGAGGATAAACTATCCATTCAGTTGGTGTAAATACAGCGTTAGGATTAACTACTGAAGCTGCACGAACTAAAGTGAATTCATTTGTTTCACCACTTATTGGTTCACCAAATTCATCAACAGATTCAACGAACCAAGCTGCTCCGTCGTCTCCTTCTTGTCCAACTAAACCAATAACATCGATTGCAACAGAGTCTTTCATTAATTCCATTGCGTCGTCTCCGTTAAAGAATATAACAGAATCTTCATC
>JAFLJX010000064.1 GCA_022712785.1 Mycoplasmatota bacterium
GGCGCAATTGTAGCTAAATTAAGTGGTAGAGGACTTGGCCATACCGGTGGAACATTAGACAAACTTGAAAGTATTGAAGGTTTATCTATTGATATTGAAATAGAAGACTTTATTAATCAAGTTAATGAAATAGGAATCGCAGTTGCGGGACAAACTGCTAATTTAACACCTGCAGATAAGTTATTGTACGCTCTTCGTGATGTCACAGCAACAGTTCCTAGTATTCCATTAATTGCTTCTAGTATTATGAGTAAAAAATTAGCAAGTGGATCTGACGTTATTGTTCTTGATGTTAAAATTGGTGAAGGTGCATTCATGAAAACTATTGAAGATGCTCGTAAACTATCAAAAGTAATGGTTGGTATTGGAAATTCATTTGGTAAAAAGGTAGTTGCCTTTATTACTGATATGTCACAACCCTTAGGTTATGCGGTTGGTAATAAGTTAGAAGTATTAGAAGCTATTAATACTTTAAAAGGTAATGGACCAAGTGATTTAACTGAACTATGTAATGAAATTGGTGCATATATGGTTTACGCTGGTGGAATTTCAAAAACTTTAGAAGATGCAAAAATATTAGTTAAACAAAAAATAGATAGTGGCGAAGCTTTAAATAAACAGTTAGCTTTAATTAAAGCTCAAGGTGGAGTTTTAGGAGATTTGAATGACTTCATTCATGTAAAAGAAATCATAGAAGTTAAATCAAAAACTTCAGGATACATTTCAAGTATTCATGCATTGACAATAGGTGTTGCTGCAATGAAATTAGGAGCAGGACGAGAAACAAAAGAAGATAATATTGATCCTGATGTTGGAATAGTATTGAATAAAAAAGTTGGAGACAAAGTAGAAGTTGGAGAGACTCTAGCTACTCTTTATAACAACAAAGAGAATATAAATTCAATAATTGAAGAAGTAACTAAAGCATTCGTAATTACTAAAAAAGAAGTAAAAAAACAATCAATTATTTTAGAAATAATCACTGAGTAATAATAAAGAGACACCTTATTTTGGTGTCTCTTTATTAGAAAATTGCGTAGACGATATTAGTTTCATTTAATTCATTTGCTTTATAGCTAATAATTTTTTTGACTTGTTAATGCAAATGTATTAATCACATTTAAAGTGGTCTAATCAATGTGACCAATATATATTATATTTTTATTCATAGTTGGATAGTTACTTTAAACAGCCGTTTAGAAACCATGTCTGGATAGTGACTACTACATATATTGTTATTTTAAGTATACTAATGTCTTATATTTAGATTATACTATTTATATATAATTAGTTTTTAATATATGGCACCTTATATAATATTGAATATATAAAATACAACGTATGAGGAAATAGAAATAATCAATAACTTAAAGGAGAAATCATATGAACTTCAATAAGAACAAGTATGAGAATAACGAGAAGCTTTTTTACAATATATCTCTTGGTATTTTAATTGCATCTGTAGTATTATTTGCTCTTTCAATTTTGATTCTTAGAATGTTTAGTTTTCTAGAAATGAGTTTAAGTGTTGTCTCAATAATCGGAATAATTTTTTCAATGTTAATAATAATTATTGGTAACATTAGATTAATAAGATATGTGTTTGTAATTAAAAAAGAAAAGCCAGAAGTTGTTATTTGGAAGAGTGCAATTTCAATAGCTTATGGTCTTGGATCATTAGTTGTCTATTGGTTTATATTATTGCTTCTAGCATTATCTAGTTATTAAGAGTTGTTGATTAGGAAGTCTCGGACTTCCTTTTTAATTATATCTATATTTACTTAATACATGTTATAATAAATTTGATAAATAAGAAGGAGTGATATATATGGAAATAAAATCTATAGCTATCTATTTAGATACTGAAAATATCAAAGGTATGATAAACATCCAAGATTTACTTGATGATATAAACTTAAAGGTAACCGGGCAAAACGAAAACGTTAAGACTATTTTCGCTTTTAAGAAAGCCGTTGGAGACCAAAGTTCTATAAAAAGGTTTAGAGATCAACTAAAACAGTTAAACTTTGAAATTCAAGATGCACCGCATATTACGGGCAAAAAAAATAGAGCAGATTTAATTATATCGCTTGATGCTTTTGAGAAATTATACATTGATAATCCGAAAATTGATTTATTCGTATTCTTAACTACGGATTCAGATTATTCAGTAATCATGGATATCCTAAGAAGATATAATAAAGAAGTATGGCTTGTTGCGACACAAGAAGACGCACAAAAAGTAATATTTACTTCAGCCGCAGATAACATTTTATTAATATCAGACTATCAAAATGTAGTTGGGAATCCTAAGTACAAACCAAATGGTTTAGTAATTCCTGACATTAAATTAAAAGGTGAGACAGATAAAAGAGCATTTAAAGCAATTCTTAAAGTGTTTAAATCATATACAGTTGATATGCCTTACCAAAGAGGTTTCACAAACAACTCATTCAGATTGTTAGAAAGAACTTTAGATATCTCAGATACACAGTTTAAAAACTTTAATGGTCTTTATAAGTATCTAAACAATAAGAAAATTATTGATATAAGCAAAGATGAGAAAAACGTAGATATTATTACAGTTTCTAATAAAAAACTAATTAATAGATTATTAGAACTTGAATTATAAGGGGAATTATTATGAAAGAGATAAGTGAAGTAATTAATGAATATGAAAATAAAGAGAAAAGTAAAAAAATGTATCAAGAATATAGAGATTATTTAAATAGAATCAAAGTACTTTTTAAAAATGATTTATGTAATATTAAAGAAATTGAAAATACTGACGAGTACTCTCAATTAAGGTAATGGGTGAATCGGATTTAAGAAAATATAGTGCCTCATATACTAATAGTTCTAAATTACACAGCATTCTGGAAGAGAATTTGGCAAAAAAAATCAATGATTTAATCTAAAAACAGTCTTTTGGAGTCTGTTTTTATTTACAAGTGAAAAACCAAATTATATTATATCATAAGAACTGAGAACAAGATTAATCGGGTTATCTTTTTCTTTTGGATATAGTTACACATTGTGGAGCTTTCCGCCAGGTGAACACGTACGGATAAGTTTTGAGAAGGGTACTTGTCCTATTTTCAAATACTACCAATTAATAATATATTCATAATAAAGCCCTGTGGCTTTTTCTTTTGGGTCACATATGACCTTTCCGTTGAGTTATCTATGAGTTATAATATAAATATATTAGTATCATTTATAGTTTAAATTCTTTAGGTATGTGTAATAGAAGGGATGGGAAAATCTTTCTAAAGTTAAATATACTTTTTAGAGAAAAAATTAACTCTCTAAACATGAGTAATACAGGTTTATTCAATATAAAAAGGGGAAATTATGCAAAAA
>JAFLJX010000065.1 GCA_022712785.1 Mycoplasmatota bacterium
TTCCATTCAATAAAGATGGTATAGAATTAATTTCAACAGAATTTTTTATGGCTCCTGATAAACCACTTATGTGGAGAGGACCTATGCTTGGGAAGATGTTAAATCACTTCTTCTACGACGTTATTTGGGATGATGCAATTGAATACATTTTAGTAGATTTACCTCCAGGAACTGGAGATGTAGCTATGGATATTCAAACTTTAATCCCTAACTGTAAAATGTTAATCATTACAACTCCTCATGCTTCGGCATCACACGTAGCTGTAAAAGCTGGTTTTGCTGCTGAGCAATTAAAACATGAATTACTAGGTGTTGTTGAAAATATGAGTTATTTAAACCACGCTGGAGAAAGAATAAATGTATTTGGAGAAGGCGGAGGAGAAATAGTTGCTAAGAAATTAAACATTGAAGTTCTTTCTACTATTCCTATCGGACAACCTAAAAATTCACTTTCAATCTTTGGACCTGATGAAGAAATCGGAATTGATTACCTAGGACTTGCAAATAAAATTATAAAGGCATACTAAAAAAAAAGCCACATCACGTAGTTAATGTGAAGTGGCTTTTTCTTTTGCGATTATTTTCTTAAATACTTTAAGCTCATATATCAACATTCCTAATCCAAGTAACCCCGCAAGTAAATCTGATGCAGCATAAGAATACCAAATACCGTCTAACCCATAAAAATGAGTAGCGATGAAAACCATAGGTACAAAGATGAGTGTTTGTCTAGATATAGCCACTAGTAAGGCTCTTTTAGGATATCCAAGAGACTGATATATTGATGAAACTAAGAATTGGAAAGTTACTAATAAGAACCCGTAAGAAACAATTCTAAATGCTTGAGCTCCATACTCTATAAAGATTAAATCATTATTTTTACTAAAAATAGAAAATATTGTAGTTGCGAACATTTGAACAAAAACAAATCCTCCAATTAAGTAAGTCGCCACTATCTTAGCTGCATAAATTATAACTTCTCTAATTCTTTCATAATTTTTTGCACCGTAATTGAATCCAACAATTGGAGCAAGTCCTTGAACTATTCCAAAACCTGGCATAAAGATAAAGAATATCATTTTATTGATCACTCCATAAACTGATTGGTATATATCAGGATTCCCAACCGCATAAAAGTTTATCAGTTTCAAGATTAATATTGCCAAAAATGCACCTAGTGAATTCATTAAAAATGTCGGCATACCAATAACTATTATATCTTTTACTGTTTCGTAATGAATATCAAACCAATTTTTAAAGTTTACTCTAATCTGAGAATCTTTAGAAAAGGTTTTTGATAGAATAAATGAAAATGAAATTATTTGTGATATAACAGTTGCTATCCCTGCACCTCTAACTCCAAGACCTAATAATTGAATTGTTTTTCCAAATATAGTAACTTCATCAAAGATAAATAATGGGTCTATTAGTATATTTGTACCAGCACCTAACATCATAGCGTACATTGCTATATTTACTCTTCCTTCAGCTCTTGTTAAATTATTTAGAACCATAGATAGTGATAAAGGAACAAGCCCAATTAAAATAACTGATAAATAGTCCTTAGCATATCCTATATTGGAAGCTGATGCTCCAAAGAAAGTTAGTAGTTGATCTAAGAAGATAAATCCAATAATTGCTAAAAATAATGCAAAGACCGCATCTATTCTAATCGCTGTATTAACAACGTTATTCATTTTTTCTCTATCATTACGCCCATATGCTCGACTGAAGACAGATGCACTACCAATACCTATCATTAATCCTACAGCCATAATTATCATTTGAACTGGAAATGCGAAAGTTAATGCACCTATTGCTACTTCTCCTGCACCTCTCGCTACATAAAAAGTATCAACTAAATTGTAAAGTGCATTAACCATCATTCCAGCAGTTGCTGGAATTGCTAGTTTTACAAGTAATTTTTTAACAGGATACTTTCCTAATAACTCAGCTCTTTTATCATTCATATAACCACGTCCATTCTTAAAGATTATAATCTATTAAGAACGTCCATTCAATATATAAACTAATCAAATAGTATTTGTCCTATTCTATTCTTTTCTTTTTGCCACTTTTTATAATACTGTACTGCTTCTTTATATCTAGAATTACTTATACATATATTCATAATTTCATTTGTATATTTTTCTAATCCATAGTAGTCATCAATTTTAATTGAAAAAGGTATAGCTATATTCCTTAAGTATTCTTTAACATTATCTTTTTGTTGTTCAAGTAAATAATGATAATAAACTTTGTGTTTCAACTGAAACTCATTTGGTTTATAGTTTTGTAATATTTCTTTTATAGAATCACACATATCACTATCTTCATCAGTCAAACAAATTTCATAAAGCAATATAGTTTTTTGATAAAAGAATGTTGAACTTTCTCTTATATTGTTTAAACTAACAATACTCTCGTTATGACTTCCAATTTTAAATAATGCTTTCGCTTTAATTATATAATAGAAGTCTTTTGAAAACTCATCCAACAAAGAAACCTTTATCTTATCCAATAATTCTAAAGACTTATCAGGATTTTCAATAGATATATAGTATGTTTTCCATAATGCTAGAATGATACTTCTGTTTATATTGTGGAACCTACTGTAGATACTTTGTGCAATTTCATAATCATCACTTGAACAGTTTTTCTTTAGTAATCTTTGTTTAACTAAATATGTATATTCACTGTATAAAGCAGATAAGTAGTCATTAGTTATATCAATCTTACTACCAAGAATTAATATTTCTAAAGATATTTTAAATTTATCAAGCGAGATATAATATAAAGATGCAAGAAATAGATAGATTTTAAGTTCGAAATTATTCATGTTGTTAATCAAATTCTCAAGCATCATTACATATTGATTCTCATCTTTTTTACAAAAGTAAACATAATATGCTAATTTACATATGTTGATAGTTAAATTATGTTCAATCATTTCAATTTCTTTAAAAATATTCTCAATTAAATTATCATCTAAATAAAATATACCCTGTAATATTTTATTTAAATATAATGAATCATTAAAATCTTTTTCATAGAATGTTTTTTCAACATCTAGTTTCTCCATGATTTCTTTAACATAAAACTCTTTTGGAATAATTTGATTGTTTTCTATCTTTGATAAATAACTAACACTACAAATGCCGTTAGACACAACATTTTGTGTCACGTTTAATTCCTTTCTCTTCTTTTTGATATATCCCCCGATATCTTGAAAATCATTTCTAGAACTATTCTTAACTCTTTTGTTAACTCTATTCTTCAAACTGGATATACTCAATTTGATCACGTCCTCTCATAAACATTTTATTATAGTTTTATAAAATGGGATAGGGTGGACTACTGATAAATATTAATTAAAAGTAAACTTATATACTTATTAGAACAAAACTGAATACATTGTTTTAATATACATCAATAAGTTTACTTTTTACTTTTCTTTTTACATGTCTCAGTGCCAAATATGACATAAATAGCATTTTTGTATAGAAAAAGAGGCAAAAGCCTCTAAATATTTGGGAATCTACATATTTCTTTTAACTTACAGCCATCACATTTTGGATTTCTAGCAGTACAATGATATCTACCAAAAAAAATCATTTTATGGTGAGTTTCACTCCATTTATTTTTTGGTATTTTTCTCATTAATTTTTCTTCAACTTGTCTAACTGTGTCATTTTTATATGCAAGTTTTAATCTTTTAGATACACGGTCTACGTGGGTATCTACAGCTATTCTAGGTACATCAAACCAGACGCTTAGAACAACATTAGCTGTTTTTCTTCCGACTCCTGGTAAAGACTCTAATTCAATTTGACTAGAAGGTACTATACCATTAAAATTCTTAATCAATAATTCAGACATTTTTTTAAGATTACGTGCTTTATTTTTGTATAAGCCTATTCTTCTTAAGTCTTGTTCTATCTCTAAAAGATCAGCATCTACAAAGTCTTGTGGGCATTTATACTTACTAAATAAATTTATTGTTATTCCATTTACAGATTTATCAGTTGTCTGTGCACTCAGTGCAACAGCAACAATTAATTCAAAAGAATTTGTATGATTAAGTTCGCACTCAGCATTAGGAAACATTTCATCAAGTACACTTAATATTTCATTTACTACTCCCATATTTTCTTCAGATCTTTTATATTAGTAGTTTTTTTGTATTTTTTCGGCACTTCATTTTTCTCATTTTTTAATAGGATACCATCAACGTATCTAATATTGAGTTTTCTACTTCTTATAGCTTCAAAAAGTGCATCTTTAATCAAGTCAAAAGTATATTTATCTTCATTTAACCATTTAGTTATTGTCTGTATATCTAAAACACTCAAAGGTTTTTTAAACTCTTCTTCAAATAACTTGACGAGTTTACCTTCTAATGTTTTATTCTTTTCTATTTTATCTACTTCTTTTTCTTCATAATCACTTTTAAGTATTCTTTCAATAAGCAAATCTAAATTAAAAGTTTCAGATTGCTTTCCATTACCATTCTTAATTAATTTAAGTTTTATAAATCCTCTTTCAATTAGAGAGTTTAATCTTTTTGAAGTTGTTTGAGGTGAAATCGATAATGTTTCTGCGAGTTTTTTTGTTGATATGTAAGCCTCGTTTGATTTTAGTAAATAGTTTAGTTTAATAATGATTACTGCATCAGTTTCATTTAGTCCTAATTTGTAATAATTATTCAATACTAATTCTGGAAAATCAACAATGTTTTTCTTAATTAAATCCTTCATTACTTTTAATTCCATATTCCTCACCTCATTCGGAATTTAATTATAGCACAAAAAGTTTAAAAAAAAGATTATTTTTATAAAATAATCTTTAAAATTTCATTGACTTCATCGCTAATTTTTTTAATGCCATTTCAGCTGAATTTTGTTCGGCAATTTTTTTACTTTTTCCATTACCTTCACCCATTAATATTTCGTCCATGTAAACTCTTGTTGTAAATTTTTTATCGTGTGAAGGCCCATCTTCAGCGACTATTTTGTACTCTAGAGTTCTTTTATCTGATTGAACAAGTTCTTGGAGATAAGACTTGTAATCAACAAAATCTTCATCTCTATCTTCTAGTGAAACAGGGATTACAACCTTGTTAAATATCTTATATGTTTCTTCTAGTCCTTTATCCATGTATACTGCACCAATCAGCGCTTCAAATGCATCTGCTTGAAGAGCAACTCTATTTCGACCACCACTCTTTTGTTCACCTTTACCAAGCAATAAATACTTTTTTAAATCACATTCTTTTGCATATTCTACTAAAGCTGTTTCACATACGTTTTTAGCACGTTGTTTTGTTAAGTCACCTTCATTAAATTCTTTATGTTTATCAAACAAGTATTTCCCCATCAGTAAATCTAAAACAGCATCCCCTATAAATTCTAATCTTTCATTACTTCGTGTTTGATTCTCGTTTGCGTAAGATGAATGAGTTAATGCGATTTCTAAAAGATTCTTATCTTTAAAATCTAAATCAAAATACTTTTCTAATTCAGTCATCTACAACACATCACTTTCAAGTATATTTTTGACTTTTTCTAATACATCTTGTCTAACAATTGTAGCAGCTGTTTTTATAGCATTATAAAATCCAATATCAGTTGAAGACCCTTGAGCTTTTACAACTACACCTTTTAACCCATAAATCATTGCTCCACCAATTTCTTCAGGATTTAGCTTTTGTTTAAATCTCTTTAAATTTCTAGCAGATAATAACATACCTAATTTACCAAAGAAACCTTGCTTAAGTTCACTTTTAAGCATTTTCCCCATTCCTTTAGCTGTTCCGGCAATTGTTTTCATAACCATATTTGCTGTAAACCCATCACTAATTAGAATATCACATGGTGGATCTAAGATTTCTTTAGATTCAACATTTCCTATAAAATTGATTTTTTCGTTATCTGTAAACAAATTAAATACATCTTTATCAAGTTGTCTCCCTTTACCAGGTTCAGTTCCAATATTCAAAAGTCCTAATCTAGGATTTTTAACACCCAATACTTCTTTACTATATACTTGAGCAAAATGTGCTTGCTGAACCATATATTCAGGTTTAATTTCTAAGTTTCCACCAGCATCCAATAATATTGTGTTACTTCCGTTAATAGTAGGAATTAATGGAGCTATCGCAGTTCTTTTCATTTGTTTTAGTCTGCCAACAAGTATATGAGCACCAGCTATTAAAGCTTGCGTTGCTCCACTACTAACTATAGCACTGTTTTCTTTACTTCTAACACTAGATAAAGCCAGCGCCATTGAACTCTTACGATTATTTCTAATCGCTGCGATAGGGTCTTTTTCACCCATATCTATAACTCCGTCACTTTGAACTATATTTATTCTAGTATCATCCGTTAAATACTTTCTAATTTCTGTTTCGTCTCCATACAATGTTAACTCAATGTCGGCAATATTCTTAATTGCTAAAATACACCCTTTAACTTGTTGTTCTGGCGCAAAATCTCCACCCATTGCATCTATTGCTATTTTAATCATGTTTAATCACCTCATATAATTAGTAATTATATCATATTTAATCTAAATTTGCTTTTCTTAATACTCCTTTTAAATAATTAAATAATAATCTATATTCATT
>JAFLJX010000066.1 GCA_022712785.1 Mycoplasmatota bacterium
TGCGCCGTGTCATTAAAAAAAAAATAAATAAAGGATATATGAAACATATGATGTTTCATATAAAAAAGCAATATCTAAATTTGAGATACGAACATATTGAAAAAGCATTGCAAATAATAATGCAAGAGCTAAGATGGTAAATTCAATATATTTTTTAAAATATTTATTCATATTGTTCTCCTTGTTTTTCTAAGTTAATTATAACATATATTATATAATTATTTGTCACAAAGTATCGGGTCGTAATATATCATTATATTTCTTATCTTATATAAGTTTTCTAAAATGAGTGTTTATTAGGAAATCTATGTAGTCTTCTTTGCTAAACAATTTCTTACTATTTGGATCCCCATATTTTACAACTAAATCACATAGCGGAATAGTGTTTCTTAAACTTTGAGCTGGAGATCTGTTGTCAATGTAAATATTCAATAGGTCCTCTACACTTTCTAAGTTTAAGTTCCCAAGTTTCCAATGTTCGTTCATTTCTGAAAAATTAGGGTAAATATTAAATTCATTATCAATATAGAAAACCGGACTTGATTCATTTAGTTTTTTAATATCTTTTGATTGTAACAATTCTTCATATAGTAATCTTTCCTCTTTACCATAATTCTTAAAATATTCTAAAGGAATTTTATGTAAATCAGATGATTCTACCCATTTATAATAATTTTTACTATTTTCACCATCGCATGAGCCCGTATGAATAAAAAATTGAAAAGTTCCACCGTTTTCCTTTGATCTATCAATTAATTCCATTGAATTAATTAATGACAGAACATGATCAATATCATCTATATTATCTTTATATACAAACATCTGCCATTTTGGGATGAAACCATTATCTAAAAGGATATTAGTTGCCTTTAGTATTTCTTTATATGCACCCTTTCTACCTGTATAATAATCAGTAGTTTGCTCATTCCCAAAAATAGTTAATTGATAAGTTTTTATATCAAAATCCTTTAACCACTCAATGTACTTTTCATCTCTTACTAATCTATAAAAACTTAATAGTTCAAACCGTTTTGGTTTCACATTTATACTAACCTCTTTATCAAATTCCCACAGGTTTTTATATTCATCTGAAAAATCTGGTTCTCTCAACCAACTATATACCTCTATTTTACTAGAGAAATCCGCAAACTCGTTTACAATTTTTCGAATTCCATCTTTAGACATAATTTTGTTTTGCTTATGTCCAATCCAACAGTGTTTACATCTATTTGGACAACCATAAACATCAAAACATAAACTTATTTTTTCAAACACACTCACACATCCCATCTATATTTGTAATAATTATCGTTTATAATCTTTAGTTTATTTTACCATAACAAATATAAAATGCACTACCATTGTGAACAGTAGGTAAATCAGTATAAAAAGTGACTAGACCAATTTACCTCTCCTTTAACTAAAAAAACGCCTCATCATTTGAGGCGTTTTACTTAATCAGTTTCCATATACTATACCAGCATTATCAGTAATAATAACTCTAAACATTAATGAGTCATAATACTCTCCAAGATTCTTATAATAATTATAATACTGTATATTTGATGATCTAACATTTGTGTAAAGGAACTCGTCTAATATTATATTTCCACTTCCATCTCCAATTATCAATTGTATAGTATCTACTTGCATCAATCCATATGGAACATCATTACTAGGATTCTCCCAGTAATTACTCACAAACACAGATATATGTGGTTCATTATCTATATATTCTAAATCATATTGAATATCAAATCTTTCAAAAAGATAATTGTATAGATTCAAATCAAATAAATCATATTTTATTCCATCCACAGATGCAATATCTTTTACATATATAGTATAGTCCTCATGTAGGTCTAGTGAAAGTTCAACATCATGTCTTGCTTGAGTTTCAAGCAAGTCAAACGACTCTAGATTACTTCCTTCTTCAACATATAAATACAAATCTTCATCTATAACATTATCTGATATATAAAATGATAGTTTTACAATATAATTGCCGTCAATACTAGAATCTTCCTCAATCACTTCAACCTCTATGTATTGAACAAAATCACCTTTTGACATTACATCTGAAACATCTTGTGATAAATCAAGGACCTGATTAATCAGAAATTGATTATTTGTTTCAAGATTTCGAACATTTGATTGCAATCTGTTAACTTGTGCTTCAAAACTACGATTAGATGACACAATAATAATATTAAATATTATAATAATTGCTAGTAATATTCCTCCATACAAAACTGTTGGTTCAATAGCCTTTACAGGTTTGTTATTTTTTAAACTGTTATTCACTTTTTTTCTATAATATTTTGGATACAAAACAAACAATGTAACTACTATACCTAAGACAATTAAAAATTGTATTAACGATATAAAACTTAGTGCTTCCATATATTCTCCTCCTTAAAATCCTATAATTTCTTTAAATTTTTGTGAATAATTTCTAGAAACATAAACAATATCTCCATTTTTCATTTTTAAATTTATTCTTGAGTTAAATGATGGTATTATTTCCTGAATACCAAACTTACTAACAATTTGAGATTTATTCACCCTAATAAATGATTTATCTAATAGAATATTTTCAATCTCGTAAAGCTTTTCTTTAATGTTTAACTCTTTATTTATAGTCTTCATAATTATGTTATGGCCAAAAGACTCAAAATATAGAATATTACTATAGTGTACAATTTCATACTTACTGTCAAAGCTTCCAATGAAAGTTTCTTGATTAAAGTTAGTCTCTTTAAATATTAACTCTGAATCATTAGATATGATGAAACCAGCTAACTCTAGTTTCTCTTTATACTTCTCATAATTTTCTTTGCATGCAATTATTTTTACTTTCAGTTTCATCACCTCCACAAACTCTATTATATATTATAATTAATATTTGAATAGAAATATCTCATAAGTGG
>JAFLJX010000067.1 GCA_022712785.1 Mycoplasmatota bacterium
GAATATTTATACGGAGAAATCCCTTATGACTATGATAATCCTTTTGTTGTTGGGAGTGTGTATGATTATGAATTCTCAGAAATTGATAATGTGTTATATACAAAATATTCAATAGAAAATTATATATTTAATGATGGAATGCATCAAATTCATGTCACTGTCAAACGAACTACTGATAATTTTTTATTTAACGGAGATCTTGTAGATTTTGGATATATGGATAATAACATTACAAATATAAAGAAAAATAAACTCCATTCAGGTACTTTGTGGACAGATAAAGATACCAATGCTAACAAAAATTCAGCTATTATTTATTATTCTACAGCAATGTTTCTATTCGGAACGGACGACCTTATTGGAGAAACTTTAAACCTTGGAGAAAATAGTTATGAAATAGTAGGCATCTTAGAAGATACAAAGGATGTCATAAATTATTATAGAAATTTAGATATGAAAAATGAAACATTTGAGGTTGTTTTATATACCTCAATTGATACAAATAGATCTGATATATATATTAATTACTATTTATTTTTATCAGGAGATAGCATGCAAGTTGATAAATTAATTTTAACGAATATAAATGAACTGGCAAATAATGTAAAAAGTGAGGATATATTATCAATAATTAGGAATAAAGCGGTATTTGAATCTAGGTATTTTCGCATTGCTATTATTATTAATGTAATAGTACTTATTCTTTCAGGAGTATTTCTTTCCAAAAACTATTTATTATCCAAAGAATATGATTATCATTTAAGAAGAACATTAGGAATGACAAAGAAACAACTATATTTCTTGTTGATGTTTCAAGTAACTGTTTTAAGTTTAATTAGTTATATTGGGGCATTAATCGTATCATTATTTATATCCTATTTTATATTTAATCTATCATCTCAAAATATCTTTCCGTATATAGTTGATATTGATATGGTAAACTTACTTATCATATCAGGAATATATATATATTTAACCATGATAATTACATCAATATATGCTATAAAAATAATAAACAAAAACATTATACACGTAATTAGAACGGAGACATAAAAATGATATATTTGTTTCTTAGTATTACTTTAGGTTTTATACTCGCATTAGTCGTTAAAATGAAAAGAGAATTAGAATTAATAATTAGATGGTTATTGATTATTATTTCTATATTATCTGAAGTAATATATTTTGTAGTGAAAGTTAACATATCCAATGTTAATTTGTTTTTATCACTTCCTATTTACTGGTGTGCAGTAGCAAATATTATTCAGATTATTGCACTTATAAAAAAAGATAGTGAGTGGATTCGTTTCGCATTTTTTATGACGATTGGACCTTTTATTTCATTGATTGTTAAATTGGATAATGTTGAATACACATTACGATATTTTTTGAGTCATGCACTAATTATTACATCAAGCATATATGCCATAATAATATATTATAAAGTACCTAAAGATATTTTTACTTGTAAGGTTAGAGCATTTAATTTTATAATGATATACTTCTTGTTTTTCGAAATGTTGTATCCAATTATTCTTTCAACATTTATTAATGAATTTTCTACGTTTATAGATTATTTATATATATTTGATAATATGATGTTAAATGTTGGATTTGTAATTATTGTCGGTTCAATGTTTGCCTTTATTTATAGTTATTTTGTTTTAGATTTTCTAATTTTTTTAATAATTAAAGTTTCCAAAAGAATAAGGATTTTTTAATGTAGAACTATTATAGATAGGGTTTTACTATAGAACTGAGATATATGATATAAAGAGTATCAAATTAATTTTAGTTACCATTCTTTATAATAAATTACTGAGATTAAAGAGGACTGGGTTTTAGTCACAATTGATTAAATAAATCTAAATGCTTCCGAGAATCAAATAAAAAAATACTTAAAGATTGTAATACCTCTAAAGTAGACATGATATAATAAAGTATATCATAACTAAACTATGTAGGTATTTTTTATATGGTTAAAATAAGTAATGAGTTTAAACTCAAAATTTTAGAAGAACGAATTATCAACTAGAAAACATTTATGAAATAGAATAGGAATATGGAGTGTTACGAGGAACGGCATATTCGCGGGCAAAAAGGTACAAAGCATGGACTTTATTCAAAGAAGGAAGAGGCGGAGGAACCAAAGATAGCTATGATGATTATGAATTCTTAAAAAATCTTTAGCTTTTTTTAAGGTGATCCATTCGAAATAACACGAATAGAGAAATATCAGGTGATGTTTTTACTAAGCGATGAATATCCAATATCATGCATGAGTAAGTTATTGAATATAAAGAGACCAGCTTACTACAAATGGATAAAAAAAGGATGTCCTATCACAAAAAAATATAACAAAGAACACGCCATAATTATTGAAGAAAAGCACTACAGACTTGAACAAATGTACGGAGTAGATTGATTGAACAATGAGACACTTTAAAAAAGAAATATTAATATGAATTATAAAAAGGTGAAGAGATATCTTAGATTATTGGGATTATCATGTATCACAAGAATCAAGAAACCAATGAAGCATATTCCAAACCTGAGAAAAATGAGCCATCTGAACATGGCTCCTAATCTTATAAATAATAACTTTAAATCAGACACCCCTAACAAGAAGTTATCTACTGACGTAAGCTATATTAAGTGTACCGATGGTAGATTATACCTATCAGCAGTTATAAATCTCTTTAATAAAGAAATTACAGCATATTATGTGTCAAATAAAAACAATAATAACCTAGTCATTAAAATTATTAAACAAATACCTAGAGGTGAAGGGATTTTTCATTTAGATCATTGCTCACTATATTTTGACAACAAATACATAAAATATATTAAGAAGTTAGTATATAAGCGAAGTATGTCTCGAAAATGAGCGTATTGGGTGAATTACCCTATAGAAAATTAGTCTTCACAGATTAAAGAAGAACGGCTTAGAATAGATGGATTGACGAGTAAAAAGTAAACAAAAAAGCCATAAAAATCATGGCCATTGGTATAATAATGAACGTATTCAGGAAACTTTGAATTACTTATCACCAATTAAATATTCACTATGTTTCTAGTTTTATTTTAAATTGTCTACTTGACGGGTTGTATAATCTTTTTTATGCAATTACTTGATTATATTTTTAGTCAGGAGTAGAATATAGATACATGTCTATATAGATATGTATCTATATAAGGAGATGATTAATAATGTTACAGAAATATGCACAGATATTTAAAGTACTAGGAGATGAAAACAGATTAAAAATAATTGAGTTATTAATAAAGGGTGAAACATGTGGATGTACACTTATTGATAAGCTACCGATTACACAGCCAACACTTTCTTATCATCTTAAGTTGATAAGTGAAGTTGGACTTGCAAAGTCAGTTAGAGAAGGAAATTGGATTAAATACTATATTAATAAAGACATGTTAACAGATGTT
>JAFLJX010000068.1 GCA_022712785.1 Mycoplasmatota bacterium
TATGAATAAGGTAATTCAAGCAGTAGGTCGTGTTATTAGAACCAAGAATGATATCGGTGTTGCTGTATTGTTTGATGATAGATATTCTCATAATAAGTATAAGTCATTATTCCCTGTATTTTGGGATCATAATAAAACGATTGGAAGAGGACAATATCTTCAATCATATTTAGAACAATTTTGGGAAAGTAAAAAATAAAAGTGAAATGATATTTGTTTTAGAGTAGAATTAAGATAAGTAATATAACTCAGCTGTTAAGGAGGAAACTTATGAAAGTTCATTCTATAAATGAAAATTTACAGATATTTTTAAAAGAAAATCCTATTGACAATATAGATATTGTTGATGATCCTTTAAGATGTAATTATTTAATAAGTGGTAAGTATAATAAAAGAAAATATAACCGAGATTTAAAAGGAGTAATAATCCCTTATACTGGACATAATGGAATTGATTTAGATGAGTTAAGAGAAGATAATTTAATGTTGTTTATTACTCCCACAAGAAGTAAATATGTAGCTGAGAAAGCTATCGCATTAATGTTTGCTTTGTTAGGAAAAGTAGTATATTTTCATGATTTATTAAAAGAAGGAAATTGGTCATCAAGAAATAGTGATAAAAGAGTTCCTTGGGTAAGTGTCCAAGGAAAGAGTATTGGGTTATTTGGTTATGGTAGAATTGGGAAGATTATTCATTTGATGTTAAGACCTTTTAATATTAAGTTTTACACTATAGATAGATTAAAAGAATATCCAGAAGATATTAAACTAGTTGAAGACCTAAATAAACTAGTAGAAATCAGTGATATAATAATTATTTCTTCTCCACTTAACAGGACAACAAAAAGAGTATTTAATAAACAATTTTTATCAAGAATGAAAAATAAGTTTCTAATTAATGTTGGTCGTGGTAAAATAGTTGAAGAAGAAAGTTTATACAATGCTTTAAGGAATAAAGAATTAAAAGGGTATGCATCTGACGTTTGGTATAATTATCCAAATGGAAAAGAAGTTATGCTTCCCTCATCTTATCCAATTTATGAATTTGATAATGTGGTTATGTCAAACCACTCAGGTGGGTTTACAACGAGTATAAATAATGAAGTAAATAAAGATATATTAGTTACTTTAAAGAAATTAAGAGATGGAAATTTTGAGGATAAAATTAACTTAAAGAATATATCATAACGATTAAGAAAGCTGCCTCTTCAAACAAGTTAAGTGGGGGAGGAATAAATTAGAACAACAGTATAAGATTTTAACTGAACCAAAATGAATTAATTAAAATATAAAAATAGAGGATGGGACAACCTTGATAGCTCGGTAATCTTGCGAACGGTAGTTCGCACAACCCAAGAATCCCCTACTTCAAATTGAATTATTCAATTAAGTGGAGGGAGTGTTCACTATAGGAGATAATTATGAAAAAGATATTAGTGTTAACACTTAGTTTAATTTTAGTTTTTACTTTAGCTGGGTGTAAAGAAGATGAAGTTGAAGCATATGAGTTTAACGTTCCTGAATCATATAATGTAAACATTCAAGAATTAGGATATTCAGAATATTTAAGTCTGTCAAACCCTGTAGTTACAATTAACATAAGGGAAATGGGGGAGATTAAAATACAGTTATTCCCAAGTATGACACCTAATACTGTGAATAGTTTTATTAAATATATCGAAGATGGTTCTTATACTGACAATGAATTTCATAGAGTAATAGATGGATTTATGTTACAAGCAGGATTGCTTGAAAATCCATCATGTACAATTGAAGGTGAAATGACTAACAATGGATTTGAAAATCCATTAATGCATTATATCGGTGTTTTAAGTATGGCAAGAGTTGGTGGGAATTACGATTCAGCTAGTTCACAATTCTTTATTGTTCATGGAGATGCAAGCTTTTTAAATAATGAATATGCTAGTTTTGGTGGAGCTGTGACTGGCTTCCATCTAATAGACTATATAGCTTCGCTTAATGATTCTAAAGTTAATGAAACAACTATTGCTCCTGTTTATATAGATAGTATTACTGTGGAGTTAAATGGGTATGTACCCACAGAACCAATCTGTATTTCATAAGAAGCTTTTTAGCTTCTTTTTTTTGTTTTGTTGAACATAAAAATAAATGTTATAATATCAATAGGTGATTTTATATGAAAAAGTATGACGAAAGAGAAACATTATTTTCAAGAATTGGTCTTGAAAAAGGGAGTAAAGAATATTTAGAATTTTATAGTAAAAATAAAGATACAAAAGTAGACGATGATTCTTTAAGAAGAATTTCTTTTCGTAATGCGTTAAGAAAGAGTGATAAATTTAAAGAATTATTCTTTCCTATAATTGCTAATAATAAATTATATATTAAGAATCTACATGAAATGACTGAAAAGTACGAGTTAAAAGAGAAAGTTACAATCCCGAAAGGATTTAATGATAATATTAAAGAGATCACTAAATATTACGGTGCAACTGATGTTGGTATTGTTAAACTTAATGATAGTTCGTATTACTCACATTTTGGTGGGTTAAGTGAAAGTTTAGATATAGAAAATTACGGGAAGTTAATTGATGCTAAATATAAAACAGGGATTATTTTCACTGTTAAAATGGATTTAGAGTTTATGAATAGAGCTCCTCACTATGAAGAGTTACTAACGACTGAACAAGCATATTTAAGAGTGGCAGAAGTTGGAGCGAGACTCGCTCTGTATTTAAAGTCGCTAGGATATGATTCTTTTTCTAATAATAGTGAATTATACTTAGCACCACTTGTTCCTCTAGCTTATGACGCTGGACTTGGAGAGATTGGAATGAGTAATCATTTAGTAACGCGAGAATACGGTGATAATGTTAGGATTGGTGCTGTATTTACTAATATGGAACTCGATACAGATAAGCCAGTAGATTTTGGGCTTGTTGATTTTTGTAAAAAATGCGCTTTATGTTTAATTAATTGTCCTAGTCACTCAATATCTCATTTACCAAGAATGGTAAATGGAAGACAATTTTATAAATTTGATGATACATCTTGTTTTGATTTATGGACTAAAACTGGAACTGACTGTGGAGTTTGTATCCAAAGTTGTCCCTTCACTCAAGGTATTGATTTAGAAAAAGTAAAGAGAATGAAAAATAATCCTGAACTTATGAAAGAACTAATAAAAGACCATTTAGAAATTCACGGAAGAAGAAAATATACTAAAAACGATTTAAATATAGTTAAAATAGGTGGAAAAAAATGATTGTAGAAATTGATATACACGGCCTTACAGAACAAATTGCTATAAAGACTTTAGAAAGGTTTATAGTGAATTGTGATAAATCTGTATCTGAGATTGTAGTAATACACGGATATCGTTCAGGTAGTGCTTTAAAGGATATGGTAAGAAATCCTAATAAGTTAAGAAGTAATAGAGTTAGAAGAAGAAAATTAACAATGAATCAAGGAGAAACGATATTAGAATTATATTAGGAGTGATATTATGAAAAAATCAGTAATTATAAATATCATAGCTATTTCAACATTTGTTTTAGGACTAGCACTTATAATTGGATCATATTATTTAGAGTCTTTATTTATGATGCTTATAGGAATATTTTTTATACTTATTGGAATTTTATCTTATATAATGATTAAAGCTTTAAGTTTGTTTGTTATGGATAGAGAATTTAATATAGAAGCGTTGAAAAAAGCAGGATTAACAATTGTTAAGTGTAACAATTGTTTTAAGGATAATGTACTAGAAGACCAGTACTGTGTTCATTGTGGAGAAAGGCTAGGTAATAGTGATGAGATACAAGAGGAATATAAAACTTGATTATTTACATACATTAGTAAGAAATATTAACTTTACACAAGGTTTTTGGCTTTTGTTTCTTTTAGTGGTTAAAGATTTTAGTTTGTTTGAAGTTGGATTACTTGAAATGGTATTCCATTTAACAAGTTTATCTATGGAAGTACCAACAGGTGTAATCGCTGATGTATTTGGACGTAAGATAAGTAGGTTATTAGGTATATTTAGTTATTTTATATATATATTTATTATGGTATTTTCCGGTAACTTTACAGTTATTTTAATTGGATTTATCTTTTGTGGTTTATCTTTTACTTTTGAATCTGGAAGTGGAGAAGCGCTAGTTTATGACTCTCTTAAATTAATGGGTGAAGAAGATAAATTTATGAAGGTTAACGGAATGAAAGAAGTAATATACCAAGTAGCAGGAGCTATTAGTTTAGTAGTGAGTGGATATATTATATCTGTTAGTTTCAATTTAGCTTGGTATCTGACACTCGGGTTCTATTTATTAGCTATGATTGTGATTATGTTGATGAGAGAAACTCCAATGCTTGAAAAAGCAAAGAATTTAAATTTAAAGAAACTACTATATAATCAATATGTTGTTAGTACTAGAGTAGTTTTTAAAAATAAAAGATTACTATATTTAACAATAATAGGAGCAATGGTAGGTGCTCCTATTACAACATTATATTTGTACTTACCCGAACACTTAGATAGTCTTGGGTATACTTACCTACAAATGGGACTTCTTTTAGGGGCACATTCTGCTTTTGCAGCCATTGGTGGTTATTATGCTCACTTGTTAGAAAAAAGGTATAAGGAAAGAAAAATACTGTATTTTGTACCATTATTTATGGTTATTAGTTTTTGGTTAGTATTGATTGATGGAGCAATAATCATTCCATTTATATTATTAGGATTCTTTGATAGTGTTTTCTATGTTGTATTAGGAGATTATATTAATCGAATTGTTCCTTCGGAAATTAGAGCAACAGCTCTAAGTTATGGTGGAATGATGTTTAGTTTTGTTATGGTTATTATATTTCCATTGGTAGGGCTTATAGCTCAACTTAGTGATTTACGGACTGGATATTTAGTACTAGCGATAATTATCTCGTTGTTCTATGTATTTTTATTAAAAGTTTTAAGTGGAAATAGTTTAGACAAAATATAAGGGAGACGTTAACTATAATGTCTCTTTTTCATGAATAAAAATGTGTAATTAAAAACACTTTATGATATAATTTAGATAAGTAAAAATAGGAGTGGCTATATGAATGCAGTTATATATTTTTCATTAAGTAAAGATTTAAACTCGAAGAGAATTGCATCAACCTATGATGGTGATATATTCGAGTTGGTAAACAACGAGAAAAAACGTAAGGGTAAAGGTATTAATATGTTTGTTTATGGGTATAAAACAATGATTAATAAAGATGTTGATTTTGATGTTCCAGATATTGATTTTGATAGATATGATAACATTGTTTTAGTCTCTCCGGTTTGGGCTGGAAAGGTAAATCTTTTTATGAAGAAATATCTAGAAAAAGTACCGTTTAAGAATAAAAAAGCAATAATCGTAGGATCTTGCGATGGGGGTTATAAGAATTATTTTAAAAGTTATGAAGGATTACTTGATGAATCTAATAAAGTAATTGAGGAAGTTATATATGTTAAAGGTGAAAAAAAATAAAGAGAGATTGGTGTTTTTATGTATGAAATAATTGCTAAAGAAATATTAAACAAAGATGTAGACTTGATGGTTATAAACGCACCTCTTGTTGCTAGAAATGCTGAACCTGGACATTTCATAATTTTAAGAGTAGATGATATAGGTGAAAGAATACCTCTAACAATTGCGGAAATTGAAGGAGATAATGTTTCAATAATATATCAAAAATTAGGTTATTCAACAAATCTACTTGGAACTTATAATGTAGGGGACTCTTTAAGTGACTTTGTTGGTCCATTAGGAAAAGCAGCACATATCAGAGATGTTAAAAATGTACTTGGTATCGCTGGTGGTGTTGGAGCTGCGCCTTTACTCCCTCAACTAAGAGAATATGCAAGAAGAGGAGTTAAGGTTACTTTAGTTATTGGAGCTAGATCAAAAGAACATATTATTTTATTGGATAAATATAAAGAGTTTTGTGATGAAATCTTTGTTGCAACTGACGATGGATCAGATGGAACTAAAGGATTTGTTACGGATATTCTAGCGGATTTATATAAAGAAAGAACATTTGACCACGCTATTGCTATCGGCCCATTAGTGATGATGAAATTTGTTGTTTTATTAAATAAAAAACATGGGTTACAAACCGATGTTTCCTTAAACCCTGTAATGATCGACGGAACAGGAATGTGTGGGAATTGTAGAGTTTCAATTGGTGGTAAAACATTTTTTGCTTGTGTTGACGGTCCTGATTTCCCTGGTGAAGAAGTTGACTTTGATGAACTAATTGTTCGTCAAACTTATTACACTGAAGAAGAACATGTTTGTAATTTAAAGTTGGTGAAAAAATGAAGTTAGAAAAAATACACATGAGAGTTCAAGACGAGAAAGCTAGAAGCTGTAATTTTGAAGAAGTTGCATTAGGTTATACTTTAGAAGAAGCAAAATTAGAAGCATCTCGTTGTTTGGATTGCAAAAACCCAAGATGTGTCAATGCTTGTCCAGTTCAGGTTAATATACCGGGCTTTATCAAGCATTTATTAGCTGATGATGTTAACTCTGCGTATTATCAAATATATGAAGATAATATTTTGCCTTCAATCTGTGGTAGAGTTTGCCCTCAGGAAAAACAATGCGAGGGAGCATGTATTGTGGGTATAAAAGGCGAACCCGTAATGATTGGTGCACTTGAAAGATACTTAGGTGATTACGCTTTAAAAAATGATATAGTTCTAGAACAAAAAATAGAAGAAAACGGAATTAAAGTAGCAATTGTCGGTAGTGGTCCAGCTGGACTTGCCTGCGCCGCAGGTGTTAGAAAACTTGGTTATAGTGTAGATGTATTTGAAGCTTTACATGATTATGGTGGAGTTTTAAAATATGGTATACCTGATTTTAGACTTCCAAAAGATATTGTTACTACTGAAATTAATAAATTAAAAGATATTGGGGTTAAGTTCTTTAAAAATGTTGTTATTGGTAAGAGTATAACTATTGAGCAACTTCAAGAAGAATATGGATATAAATCAATTTTCTTAGGTTCAGGAGCTGGATTACCTAGTGGTTTAGGAATTCCTGGAGAGAACTTTAGTGGAGTATATTTTGCTAATGAATTCTTAACGCGTGTTAACTTAATGAAATCAAGTGATTTCCCTAATTCACCAACACCTGTAAAAATTGGTGATAATGTAGCTGTTATTGGTGGTGGGAATGTTGCGATGGATGCTGCACGTACTGCTAAACGTTTAGGTGCTAAAAATGTATTTATTCTTTACAGAAGAGATATGGATGCACTTCCAGCAAGACTTGAAGAGATACATCATGCAATAGAAGAAAATATTAATTTCTTATTACTAAGAAATCCAGTTGAAATAATTGGGGAAAATTATTTAGTTAAGGAAATCAGATGTGAAGTAATGGAACTTGGTGAAGCTGACGATTCTGGGCGTAGACGTCCAATGGGAACAGGTA